>JAGWRY010000031.1 GCA_028869495.1 Elusimicrobiota bacterium
ACACCGTGGTCTTCAAGCCGGCGTCCTTGGTGCCCGCGATGGCGGTCAAGCTCGTCGAGATCTTCGAGGAAGCCGGGCTGCCTCCGGGCGTGCTCAACCTCATCCTCGGCGCGGGCTCGCTGCTCGGCGACACTCTGGTCGAGGACCCCCGCATCCGGGCCGTCTCGTTCACGGGCTCCAACTCGGTCGGAAAGCGCGTCCACACGATCTGCGGGACCCGCGGCGTGAAAGTCACCTGCGAGATGGGCGGCAAGAACCCGGCCGTCGTCTGGGGCGACGCGGACCTGGAGCTCGCGCTCGCCGGCGTCGTCAAGGGCGCCTTCGGCTCGACCGGCCAGCGCTGCACCGCGACCTCGCGCCTGGTCCTCGACGAGCGCATCGCCGACGAGTTCCTGAAAAAGCTGGTCGCCGAAGCCGCCAAGATGAAGATCGGCGACGGCCTGGAGCCCGGGATCGGCCTGGGCCCGGCCGTCGACGAGTCCCAGCTCGAGACCGACCTCGAGTCCATCGCGATCGCCAAGAAGGAGGGCGCCGAGCTCCTCTGCGGCGGAGGCCGCCCCTCGGGCGAGACCCTCGCGCACGGCTTCTTCGTCGAGCCGACCGTCTTCGACCGCGTCGACCCGAAGTCGCGCCTGTGGCGCGAGGAGGTCTTCGGGCCGGTGCTGGCCGTCGCCCGCGCGAAGACCTTCGACGAGGCCCTGGCGCTCGCCAACGACTGCGAGTTCGGCCTGACCTGCGCGCTCTACACGCAGGACCTGACGCTGGCGATGCGCTTCGCCGAGGGCATGGAGGCGGGCATGGTCCACGTCAACAGCCCGACCATCGGCGGCGAGGCCCAGGTCCCGTTCGGCGGGGTCAAGGGCTCCGGCGTCGGCGACCGCGAGATGGCCGAGGAAGGCGTGCACTTCTTCACCGAGCTCAAGACCGTCTTCCTCGACTACACGGGCGCGCGGCGCTCGTCGAACATCTACTAGGGGCCGAGTGACGCCCTACTCGGCCGTCGTCGCGGGGGGACTCGCCGGCCTGGCCGGCGCGGCCCTCGCGCACGTGCTGACCGCCTTCGTCCTGCGCGCCGGGGGCGGGGCCTGGCTCAGCGGCCCCTTCGGGCCGCCGTTCCTGGCCCTCGCGCTGAACCTCGGGTTCCTTTACGGCGCGATCGGCGCCGGGGCCGCGCCCGCCCGCCGCGCGCCGGCCGCCGCGCTGGGCTTCCTGGGCCCGTTCCTGGGCCTGAGCCTCCCGTTGTTCGTGATCAGCCGCATGAGTCTGCCCTCCCGCGTCGAGGCCGTCGGCGCCGTCTACGTGCTCGCGCTCTGGGGCACGATCGCCGCTCTCGGCGTCCTCGCCGCGCGCACGCGCGGCTGGCGCGGGGCGCTGGCCGCCGTGCTGGGCTCCTTGGCCGCCTATCTGTTCCTGACGCTCGTCCTGATGGCCCTGCCCGGCTACGACGCGACGCGCTGGAGCCCGCTGGGCTGGCTGCCCTCGCCGGTCAATCTGCTGGACGGCCTGCTCTCCGGAGCGGGCCTGTGCCTGGCTTTGTCGCTCGATGAACTTTTGCTTCGGAAGACGAAGAGGAGACCCGCATGAAGACCAAGACCCCGCCGTCCGCCAAGACCGCCGATCTCTCCGCCGCCGAGAGCGCCGCCCTGCGCGCCAAGCACGTCCTGCCCCTGCCCGGCCCGATGTTCGCCAAGCCGATCCAGATCGTCGACGGCCGCGGACAGTTCCTCTACGACGAGGACGGCAAGGAGTACCTCGACGGCTTCGCCGGGGTCGCGACCGTCTCGATCGGGCACTCGCATCCCCACTTCGTCGGGATGCTGAAGGCCCAGATCGACCGCCTCCAGCACAACCCGCCGCTCTACCTGCACCCGGGCGTCGGGACCTTCGCCAAGCGCCTGGCCGACAAGGCCAAGACCGTCAATCCGGACATGGGCGTCTGCTTCTTCACGAACTCCGGCTCCGAGGCCAACGAGATGGCGGCGATGCTGGCCAAGGCCTACACCGGGCGCTCCGAGTTCGTCGCCGTCCAGCGCTCCTACCACGGCCGCACCGTGATGACCGTCGCCCTGACCGGCCAGCACGCGTGGCGCAACCTCGCCCCGTTCCCGCCCGGCGTCTCCTTCGCGCCGACCGACTACGCGTACCGCTTCGACGGGACGCCCGAGCAGTCGACGAAGGCCGCGCTGAAGGGCCTCGAGGCGACGCTGAAGACCTCGACCTCGGGCCGGATCGCCGCGTTCTTCGCCGAGACCATCATGGGCGTCGGCGGCGCGATCACGCCGGGCAAGGCCTACTTCCCCGAGGCGGTCGAGCTGGTCCACAAGCACGGCGGGCTCTTCGTCTGCGACGAGGTCCAGGCCGGCGTCGGACGCACCGGGACGCACTACTTCGGCATCAAGCACTGGGGCGCCAAGCCCGACATCCTGGTGATGGCCAAGGGCCTCGGCAACGGCTATCCGATCGGCGCCGTGATCACGACGCCGGAGATCGCGGCCTCGGTCAAGGGCCTGAACCACTACAACACCTTCGGCGGCGGCCCGATGGCGATGGCCGCCGCGCACGCGGTGATGGACGTCGTCGAACGCGAGGACCTGGCCGCCAACGCGGCGAAGGTCGGCGCGAGGCTCAAGGGCGCTCTCGAGAAGATCGCCGCGCGGTCGCCGCGGGTCGGCGAGGTCCGCGGCATGGGCCTGATGCTGGGCGTCGAGCTGGTCAAGGACAAGAAGACGAAGGAGCCGGCCCCGGAGCTGACCGTGGCGATCGTCGAGCGCATGAAGGACGCGGGCGTCCTGGTCGGCAAGGGCGGCCTCGAGGGCAACACGATCCGCATCAAGCCCCCGCTGATCCTGACCGCGGCCGACGCCGACCGCATCGCGGCCGCGCTCGAGGCGGCGCTCGCGGATGCCTGAAGCGGCGCTGCGACGGGCTCTCGGCGGCGTCTGCGCCGCCTTCGGCCTCCTGCACCTGGCGCCGGCGGCCTACGTCTGGCTCTCGTCGCTGGGGCCGGTGCCGGTGCTGATCCGCGCGCGGGCGTGGAGCCTGTTCTTCTACGTCCACTTCATCGCGCTGGTCGTCGCCGGCTACGGCCTGCTCGCCGTCTCGTCCGTGCGGACGAGGGTCTTCCACGGCGGCCCGATGATCGACTTCTCGATCGGCGCCGTCGGCTTCATGACGCTCGAGTCCGTCTGCGCGGCGGGCCTGCGCGCGGCGTCCTGGCCCGCGCTGATTCCCGGCGCCGCGCTGGCCGTCTTCGGCCTGCGCCTGATGGGCGGCCGGCCGCTCCTGGACCCGAAGGGGCTTTGATAGAATGCCCGCGATGACGCCCAAGACCCGCGCCGCGATCGCCCTCGCCGAACGCTGGGGCGCGCACAACTACCATCCGCTCCCCGTCGTGATCACGCGCGCGAAAGGCGTCTTCGTCTGGGACGTCGACGGCCGGCGCTACTACGACTTCCTGTCGGCCTACTCCGCGCTCAACCAGGGCCACAACCATCCGGCGATCGTCGCCGCGGCGAAGCGCCAGCTGGGGCGCGTCGCGCTGACCTCGCGCGCCTTCCACAACGACCGCCTCGGGCCTTACCTGAGCAAGCTCTGCCGCCTCGCGCGCCAGGACATGGCCCTGCCGATGAACTCCGGAGCCGAGGCCGTCGAGACCGCGATCAAGGCGATGCGCCTGTGGGGCTACAGAACGAAGAGGATCCCGGCCGGGCGCGCGAAGATCGTCGTCTGCGAGAACAACTTCCACGGCCGCACGACGACGATCGTCGGCTTCTCGTCGGACCCGGGCTCCCGCGACGGCTTCGGCCCCGCGACGCCCGGCTTCGTCGCGGTCCCGTACGGCGACCTGCGCGCCCTCGCGCGCGCGCTCGGCCCCGAGACCGCCGGCTTCCTCGTCGAGCCGATCCAGGGCGAGGCCGGCGTGATCCTTCCGCCGCCCGGGTATCTGAAGGCCGCGCGCGAGCTCTGCGCGCGCCGCCGCGTCCTCTTCTGCGCCGACGAGATCCAGACCGGCCTGGGCCGGACCGGCGCGCTCTTCGCCTGCGGCCGCGAGAAGGTCGTCCCCGACCTCTACGTGCTCGGCAAGGCCCTGTCGGGGGGGCTCTATCCCGTGTCGGCTCTCGTCGGCCGCCGCGAGGTCCTCGGGCTCTTCACGCCCGGCACGCACGGCTCGACCTTCGGCGGCAGCCCGCTGGCCAGCGCGATCGCCGACGCCGCGCTGGACGTGATCGTGCGCGAGCGCCTGCCGCAGAGGTCCGCCCGCCTCGGCGCGCGCTTCCTCGCGCGACTGAAGACCCTGAAGCACTCGCGGCTGATCGACGTCCGCGGACGAGGCCTGATGCTCGCGCTCGAGTTCTCGGTCCCCGTGCGCCCGCTCGTCGTCGACCTGATGCGCCGGGGCCTGCTGGCCAAGGACACGCACGAGAACACGATCCGCTTCGCCCCGCCGCTGGTCATTACCGAGCGCCAGCTCGACGACGCCTTCGCGCGCATCGCGGCCGCCGTCGCCGCCTTCCGCGCGTGACCCCGGACCCGGTGGTATAATCCTCCCGTGACCGACGAGACCCTCCTCGAGATCGGCCCGGTCTCCAAGTCCTTCGGCGAGGCGCCCGTCCTGCGCGAGGTCTCCCTGACCGTGCGCAAGGGCGAGTTCATGACCCTCCTCGGGCCGTCGGGCTGCGGCAAGACGACGACCCTGCGCATCATCGCCGGCTTCGAGAGCCCGGACTCCGGGCGCGTGCGCCTGGCCGGCGCGGACGTCACCGACCTGCCGCCTTACGAGCGCGACGTGCACACCGTCTTCCAGCACTACGCGCTGTTCCCGCACCTCGACGTCGCGGGCAACATCGCCTTCGGCATGCGCATGGACAAGGTCCCGCCGCCCGAGATCGCGCGCCGGATTCCCGAGGCCCTCGCGATGGTGAAGCTCTCGGGCTTCGAGAAGCGGCGCGTCAGCTCCCTGTCGGGCGGGCAGATGCAGCGCGTCGCCCTCGCCCGCGCGATCGCCGGGAAGCCGTCGCTGCTGCTCCTCGACGAGCCGCTAGGCGCGCTGGACCTGAAGCTGCGCAAGGAGATGCAGCTCGAGCTCAAGCGCCTGCACCGCCGCCTCGGCTTCGCCTTCGTCTACGTGACCCACGACCAGGAGGAGGCGATGACGATGTCCGACCGCATCGCCGTCTTCAACAAGGGCCGCATCGAGCAGATCGGCGCGCCGTCGGAGATCTACGAGGCCCCGCGCACCTCGTTCGTCGCCGACTTCATCGGCGGCGCGAACGTCTTCTCGGCGAAGGTCCTGCCCGGCGCCGAGGGGCGCGCGCACCTGCTGATCGAGGACGAGGTCGAGGTCGACGTCCCTCTCGATCCCGGCGAGAGCCTGCCGGCGCCGGGCCGCCGGGTCAAGGTCGGCATCCGCCCCGAGCGCGTGCGGGTCTACTACAAGGACGAGCTCCCGTTCGGCGCGCTGCGCCTCGACGCGACGATCGCCGACTCCATCTTCCTCGGCGACGCCTGCCAGATCTACCTGCGCTTCCTGAAGAGCGCGCCGGACAAGCTGCTGACCGCGCTGGCCGGCGGCGACCGCTACACGATGCACGACGACCTCGGCGTCCCCGCGATCGCGGCGATCCAGCCCGACGACGTCTACATCCTCGAGGAAGATGCCTGAGGTCACCCGCCGCGACTTCCTGAAGGCCGCGGTCCTGCTCCCGCTGGTCCCGGCCGCGCTCGCCGCCTGCCGCCGCGCCGGCTCCGAGCGCGTCGTCAACTTCTACAACTGGTCCGACTACATCGGCAAGGACGTCCTGCCGAACTTCACGAAGGAGACCGGGATCAAGGTCAACTACGACCTCTTCGCCGACGAGGAGGCGATGTTCGCGAAGATCCGCGCCGGCGCCCGCGGCTACGACCTGATCGTCATCGGCGACTACCTGATCCCGCGCTTCCGGCTGCTGCGCCTGATCGACCCGATCCCGCCCGGCGTGCTGAAGAACCGCGGCAACATCGCCCCGCGCTTCCGGCGCGCGTCCTACGACCCCGACGAGGCCGTCGTCCCCTACCTGTGGGGCACGACCGGGATCGGCTACAACCGCAAGACGGTCAAGAAGAAGCCGACCTCGTGGTGGGACCTGTGGGACCCGCGCTACAAGGGGCGGCTGTCGATGCTCGACAACGTCCGCGACTGCGTGTCGCTGGCCCTCCAGCTCCTCGGGATCCCCGAGACGACCGACGACCCGGCGGACCTCCAGAAGGCGCACGACCTCCTGGTCAAGCAGAAGCCGCTCGTCGCGATGTACTCGAGCTCCTCGTACCTGGACAGCCTCGTCGCCGGCGAGATCGAGCTCGCGATGACCTGGTCCGGGGACCTGTTCCAGGCCGCGCGGGACAACCCGTCCCTCGACTACGTGATCCCGAAGGAGGGGACCTACATGTGGGTCGACTGCCTGGCCCTCGTGCACGGCTCGCGCCACCGCGCCGACACCCTGCGCCTGATCGACTACCTGCTCGAGCCCCGCGTCGCCGCCGACAACGCGAACGCCGTGCGTTACGCGACCCCGAACGCGAAGGCGATGCCCTACATCGACCCGGTCCTGCGCCGCGACCCGCGCGTCTACCCGCCGCCGGACCGGATGAAGACGCTCGCGCTCCACCACGTGCTGACCCCGGAGCAGACCGAGATGTGGAATCGCGTCTGGGCCGACGTGAAGGTGGCCTGATGCTCGACCGGGCGCTGTCCTGGCTGCTCGGCGGGCGCCGGCCGACCGCCAGCCACCTCCTGCTGGCCCCGTCGGCCGTCTGGCTGACGATCTTCCTGCTGCTGCCCTCGGCGGGCCTGCTCGCGCTCTCCTTCGCGCACAACGGGCCCTACGGCGCGGTCTCCTGGACGCTCGGCCTGCAGAACTACCGCCGCGCGTTCAACCCGGAGTACGTCCCCGTGCTCCTGCGCACGCTGGTCTTCTCCGGCGGGACCACCCTGATCTGCCTGCTCCTCGGCTACCCGCTGGCCTACTACCTGAGCTTCCGCGCCGGGCGCCGCCGCGGCGCGCTGATCATCGCGCTGATGGTGCCGTTCTGGACCTCGGCGCTGGTCGCCTTCTACAGCTGGATGATCATCCTCGGGCGCGAGGGCCTGCTCAACGCGGTCCTGCGCCGCCTCGGCCTCGTCTCCGCCCCGCTCGCCCTCCTGTACACTCCGTTCTCGCTCTTTCTCGGCCTGGTCTATTTTTATCTGCCGTTCACCGTCCTGCCGCTCTACGGCTCGCTCGAGAAGATCCCGCGCCAGTACGTCGAGGCCGCCTACGACCTCGGCGCCGGCCGCTGGAGCGCGTTCCGCCAGGTCACGCTGCCCCTGTCCATGCCCGGGATCGTCGCCGCCGTCCTGCTGACCTTCGTGCCCTGCCTCGGCGACTTCCTGACCGCGGAGCTCCTCGGCGGCCCGCGCTACTACCTGGTCGGCAACCTGATCTCGAACCAGTTCCTGATGGCCCAGGACTGGCCGTTCGGCGCCGCGCTGACCTGCCTCCTGCTGGCCGGGCTGGTCGGGGGCTTGTGGCTCTACCGCCGCTGGGAGGCCGTCGCGTGAGGAAGGGGCGGGGGCTCAAGCTCTACTGCGCCGCGCTCTACGCGTTCTTGTACGCGCCGCTGGCGGTGATGACCGTCTTCTCGTTCAACCGCGCGCACCGCAACGTCGTCTGGCTCGGCTTCTCGCTGAAGTGGTACGGGGTCCTGTTCCACGACGCGGAGATGATGCGCGCGGCGCTGACCACCCTGGAGCTGGCCGTCTCCGCCTCCGCGATCTCCGGCGCGCTCGGCCTGCTGGCGGCCTACGCGCTCGTGCGCCACAAACCGTTCCCCGGGCGGGGCGTCTACGCGACCCTCCTCGACGTCCCGCTGATGATCCCGGAGGTCGCGCTCGGCGTGGGCCTCTTGAGCTTCCTGGTCCGCATGGGCTACGAACTGAACTTCGGGGCCCTGGCCTGCGCGCACGCGCTGATCTGCCTGCCCTACGCCGTCGGCGCGGTGCGCGCGCGCCTGCAGTCCTCGGGCGGGGAGCGCCTCGAGGAGGCCGCGATGGACCTCGGCGCCGACGAGTGGACGGCCTTCCGGAAGGTGACCCTGCCGCTGGCGATGCCGGCGGTCGTCTCGGGGGCGCTGCTGGCCTTCACGATCAGCTTCGGCGACTTCGTGACCTCGTTCTTCCTGTCCGGGATCGGGGTCACGACCCTGCCGGTCAAGATCTACTCGATGATGAAGTTCGGCGTGACCCCCGAGATCAACGCGCTGTCGGTCCTCCTGCTCGCCGCGACCTTCGTCCTGCTCGGGGTCAACGCGCTGTTCGCGTCGAACCCCGGCGAATCCTCCGTCCGCGCCTGAACGGCGACGACGAAACCACGAAGACACAAAGACACGAAGGCAGGCCGGGCGACCAACGGATTTAAGGGCTAACGGATAACGAAAGTCGTTAACCCTTCTTCCGTTCTTCGTGTCTTTGTGTCTTCGTGGTAAATCCGTTCGTTCAACGACCCGAACGGTCGACGGGGGGGACGGACGGGACCGAGCCAGCGGGAGCCGGCGCGGGAGCGGGCTCGGACAGGAACGGGCAGGAGCGCCCCAGCGGGCAGAGGCTCCCGCCGCGGGCCAGGCGCTCGGCGGTGGCCGCCGCGACGATCAGGACGATCAGCGCCGTCAAGCGGCCCAGCCGGTTGCCGCGCCCGCGCTCCGCGCTCACGCGTCCAGTGTAGCGCCGCGCGCGGCGCGCGTCAAGGACGCGACGTCGCGGCGGATCTGCGCCTTCAGCGCGCCCAGGGAGGGGAACCGCTTCTCCGCCCGGATCGCCGCGACGAAGGCCACCGTCAGCGTCCGTCCGTAGAGGACGCCGCGCCAGCCCGGGACGTGAACCTCGACGACCAGGCGCCGCCCGCCGAGCGTCGGGCGCACGCCGACGTTGCAGACCGCGTCGCGCGTCCCGAGCGTCGTCCCGGAGACGCGCACGCGCCAGACGCCGCGCGGCGGGCGCGCGCCGCGAGAGAGGCGGAGGTTCGCGGTCGGGAAGCCCAGCTTGCGGCCGAGCCCGTCGCCGCGGACCACGCGCCCGCGCAGGGTGATCATCGTCCCGCGGCCTCCAGGAAGCGTCCGAGCTCCGCGCGAGAGGACTCCAAGAGGCGCGCGAGCTCCGCCGGCGGGAGCGCCCGGACGGCGTCGAGGGTCCGCGCGCCCGCGAGCTCGAACGGCCCGACCGTCTCGCGCCGCAGGGAGGAGACCGTCGCGCCGCAGCCGAGGCGCGCGCCCAGGACCTCGGCCAGGGAGCGCACGTAAGTGCCGCTCGAGCAGGACAGGCGGTGCGCGAGCTCCGGAGGCTCCCAGGCGAGAGCCTCCCAGGATCGGACCACGGCCGTCCGCGGCTTGACCGGCACCGCCTCCCCCGCGCGCGCGTAGCGGTAGAGCGGCTTGCCCTTGTGCTTGACGGCCGAGTAGGCGGGGGCGGGCGCCGAGACCTCGCCGACCAGGGCCGCCAGCTCCGCGGACAGGCGCGGGAGGGTCAGCGGCGGGACGGCGCGCTCCTCGAGGACCTTCCCGGAGACGTCGCCGGTCTCGGTGCGCACGCCGAGGCGGATCGTCCCCGAATAGGTCTTGTCGAGCCCCTGCAGGCGCGCCTGCAGGCGCGTGCAGGGGCCCGCCAGGACGACGAGCAGGCCCGTCGCGAGGGGGTCGAGCGTGCCGGTGTGGCCGACCTTCTCGCCGCGCGGGAAGAGGCGGCGCAGGACCGCGACGACGTCGTGCGAGGTCCAGCCGGCCGGCTTGTCCACCAGGAGCATGCCCCCGGCGGAGGGCGCGGCGCTCACCGGTCCCCGCGCTCCTTCTCGAGCTTGTGCAGGAGCTCGTCGATCCGCGAGGCCTTGCGCGGGGTCTCGTCGTACTCGAAGCGCAGGTGGGGGACGACCTTGACGGTCACCTTCTTCTTGAGGAGCTCGCGCAGGTACGGGGCGGCGCGTTCCAGGGCCTTGGCGGCGCTCTCGCGCTCGGCGTCGGAGCCGAGGACCGAATAGTAGACGGTCGCGTTCTTGCGGTCGGCCGAAAGCTCCAGGTCGGTGACGGTCAGGAACCCCGTCAGGCCCGGATCCTTGACCTGGCGCAGGAGCTCGGTGACCAGCTCCTTGAACAGTTCCTTGAGACGCTCGCCGCGATCGTACATGTTTGAATTAGAGGAGGCGCCGCCCTCGCGCTCGCGCGGGGGGCGGGCGCAGCCCGGCGGTCCTAACGCGGAGACTGCGACAGACGCCGAGTCCGCGTTTCCTTCACGTAGAACTCGAGCAGATCGCCGGGCTTGAAGCCGGTGTAGCCGTCGATGCCGACGCCGCACTCCTGGCCCCGCTCGATCTCCTTGACGTCGTCCTTGAAGTGCTTGAGCGTCGTGACCTTGCCCTCGTGGACGACCTGGCCGCCCCGCACGACGCGGATCAGCCCGCCGCGGGAGACCTTGCCGTCGCGGACCGCGACGCCGGCGACGGTGCCGCCGCGGACCTGGAAGACCTGCTTGACCTCGCCCTTGCCGACGACGACGTCGACGATCTCGGGGGCCAGCAGGCCCTCGAGGGCGGCCTTCACGTCCTCGATCAGGTCGTAGATGACCTCGTACTTGCGGATCTCGACGCCGTCGTGCGCGGCGACCTCCTCGGCGCGGGGCTCCGCGTTCGAGTGGAAGAGCAGGACGACCGCGTCGGACGCGGAGGCGAGCAGGACGTCGGACTCCGACGCGTTGCCGATGCCGCCGTGGATCACGCGCACCCGGCACTCGGTGGTGGCCATGCCCTCGAGCGCGTCGCGCAGGGCCTGCAGGGAACCCTGCGTGTCGGCCTTCAGCACGATGTTCAGGTCCTTGGCCTTCGACTGGCCGGCGTTCAGCGCGCCGCGCAGGCCGACCAGGGTCATGTGCTTCTGGTGGGCCAGCATCTGCTCGCGGTGGATCAGCCGGCGCTTCTCGGCGATGTCGCGCGCGGCCTTGTCGCTGTCGACGACCGTAAACGCGTCGCCGGCCAGCGGGTTGCCGGTCAGGCCCAGGATCTCGACGGGCGTGGACGGGGGCGCGGAGTCGAGGCGCTGGCCGTGGTCGTCGAGCATCGCCTTGATCTTGCCGTACGAGAGGCCCGCGACGAACGCGTCGCCGGTCTTCAGCGTCCCGGCCTGGACGAGCACGGTCGCGACCGCGCCGCGCTTCGGGTCCATCTTGGCCTCGAGGACGGCGCCGTGGGCCAGGCGCTCGGGGTTGGCCTTCAGTTCGAGGATCTCGGCCTGCAGGAGGACGCCCTCGAGCAGCTTGTCGAGGTTCAGGCGCTTCTTGGCGGAGACGTCGACGAACATCGTCTTGCCGCCCCACTCCTCGGGCTGCAGGCCGTGGTTCGACAGGTCCTGGCGGATCTTCTGCGGATTGGCGCCGGGCAGGTCGATCTTGTTGACCGCGACGACGATCGGCACGCCGGCCGCCTTCGCGTGGTCGATGGCCTCGAGCGTCTGCGGCATCGGGCCGTCGGTCGCGGAGACGACGAGGATGACGATGTCGGTCACCTTCGCGCCGCGCGCGCGCATCGCGGTGAAGGCCTCGTGGCCCGGGGTGTCCAGGAACACGATCTCGCCCTTCTCGGTCTTCACCTTGTAGGCGCCGATGTGCTGGGTGATGCCGCCGGACTCGCCTTCGGCGACGCGCGACTGCCGGATCGCGTCGAGCAGGCTCGTTTTGCCGTGGTCGACGTGGCCCATGATGGTCACGACCGGCGGGCGGCTCTTGAGCGCGGCGGGGTCCTCGGTCTCGGCCTTCTTGACCGCGAGCTCCTCCTCCTTGTACATCGCGACGACCTCGATCTCGTAGCCGAAATCGGCGGCGACGACCTGCGCGGCCTCGGCGTCGAGGCGCTGGTTGATCGTCGCGAAGATGCCCAGCGACATCAGCTTCTTGATGACGTCGTTGGTCTTGACCTCCATCTTCTCGGCGAGCTCGCGCACGGTGATCATCGAGGAGACCTGGATCTTCTTCAGCGACGGCTTGCCGCCGGCCTCGGCCGCCTGCGGCTTCGAGGCCGCGGGTTTGTCGTGGTGCTGGGGGCGCGGGCCGCGATGGTGCGGGCGGTGCTGGCCGGGACGCGGGGGCAGGCGCGGGGGCGGCGACGACGGCCGCGGCGAGATCGCGCCCGGGCGCAGGATCACGGGCTTCGGCGGCGGCGCGCCCGGGGCCGTGGGCTTGACCGCGGGCATTCCCGGCGGGAGC
>JAGWRY010000302.1 GCA_028869495.1 Elusimicrobiota bacterium
AGCGGGCCATCAGCGGCTCGCGCCCGCCGCGCCCGCGGGGGCCGCGTCCTCGGGGTCGCGGATCTGGACCAGCGCGATCTCGGGCGCGCCGCCGCGGCGCAGGGCCTCGATCGCCGAGACGACGCGCCCGTTGGGCACGTCGAGATCCGGCGACAGGAAGACCTTGCGGTCGGCGGGGTCCGGTCGGCGGGCGAGCTCTCCGGAGAGCCAGGCGTCCAGCTCGGGCTCGGTCGCGAGCAGGCGGCCGTCGACGACGTAGCCGAAGGAGTTCAGGCCCACGGCCAGGACCGGCAGGGGCGCGGACGGCATCAGCGGGTCCACGCCCGGCCTCGGGCCCGCGTCGGCCTTCTCCTTGGCGGCGGCGGCCTGCACCCTCAGCATCGACTGCGCGGCCATCGGGGACAGGACCAGCAGGAGGATCAGCAGGACCAGCGAGACGTCGGCCAGCGGCACGACGTTGACGTCGGAGATCGGCGCGGCCTCCTCGCGCCGCTCGAACGGGCTAGGCACGCGGCGTCTCCAGGAGCTCGGCCGTCTCGAGCACCCAGAGGTCGGCCGTGCCCAGGCGCCGCCGCGACTCGAGCGTGAAGTAGTTGTAGAGGAGCGCGGAGAAGACGGCCAGCCCGATGCCGAAGGCCGTGCACACCAGCGCCTCCGAGATGCCGGCCGCGACGACGGCCGGGCCGCCGGCCCCGGCCGCCGACAGGTCGTGAAAGGCGCGCATGATGCCGAGGACGGTCCCCATCAGCCCGATCAGCGGCGAGACGAAGCTGGCCGTGCCGAAGAGCCCGACGCGGCGGTTGAGCGCCAGCGCCAGGCGCTGGCGGTGGACCTGGAAGGTCTCGACCAGCGATTCGAGCGTGGCGCCGTCGCGGGCCAGCACCGCGGCCAGCGCCGCCGCGAAGAGCCCGCGCTCGCGCCGCGCGAGGGCCAGCGCCCCCGGCCGGTCGCCCGCCTCCAGGCGCGCGCGGACCCTGTCCCACAGCGCGGTGGGCAGGCGCAGGCGCACCCAGTACGCGAACAGGCGCTCGAGGGCCTGGCCGAGCACGACGAAGGTGAAGACCAGCAGGATCGGCATCGCGACGCTGATGCTCATCAGCTGGGAGAGGGTCATCGGGGCCATACGCGCCCAGTATAGCCGGGGCCCCGGCGGGCCGCAAGGCCGCGTGGGCCCTTGGTCCTGGCGCGGCCGGGGCCGGAGGGCCCCGGCGGGCGGCGCGTCCGCGCTCTACCCTAATAAGCATGAGACCCCTCCTCTTTCTCCTCGCGCTCCCTTTCGCCGGTCCCGTCGCGGCGCAGGTCGCCGTCGTCGCGCCCGCGGCGCCCAAGGCGGCCCCGCCGCCCGCCGCGGCCCAGGCCGCCGCGCCGAAGGAAACCTGCCCCTGTTCCGACTACCGCTTCGCGCCGAAGACCGACAAGGCGCGCGCCGTCGCCGCGTACTGGAAGGCGCGGGAGAAGTACAAGGTCGCCATGGACGTCGGCGCCTTCGCCCTGATCGCCGCGGAGCTGGCCGGGCGACCGACGAGCACCCTGCGCGACGCGCAGGACGAGATCGGCCGCGACGAGAGCGACATGCTGGCCGCCCGCGACCGCGCGGCGAAGCTCGGCGGCTTGACCGTCGCGGGCGGCGGCGAGGACGCCCGCGTGACGATCACGCTCGTCCGGGGCGTCGACTACTCGCTCGACGGCCGCTGACGCGCGTCAGCGGCCCAGCAGGGACTTGTCGGCCGTCAGCGCCTGCAGGCGCTTGGCCGCCGTCAAAAACGGCGGGCTCCCCTTCGCGGCGTGGGCGAGCACGTCGGCGTAGAGCGGCGCCGCCTTCCGGGGCTCGTTGGCGAGCTCCCACAGCAGGCCCAGGCGCAGCAGCCCGGCCAGGCGCGACGGGTCGTCCTTCGGCAGGACGCCTTCCAGCTCCGCGTAGGCGTCGCGCGCGCGCGCGGTCAGCTTGAGGCTCTCGCGCAGGCGCCCCAGCGCGTAGA
The DNA here is from genome assembly GCA_028869495.1 of Elusimicrobiota bacterium. GTDB lineage: Bacteria > Elusimicrobiota > Elusimicrobia > UBA1565 > UBA9628 > GWA2-66-18. The sequence goes on from JAGWRY010000302.1 coordinate 1,980, forward strand.
GGGCCGCGGCCCGGCCGGGCCCGCGCACGCGCTCGTCGTCCCGCGCGGCGGCCTCGAAGTCCTTGTCCCGCACGCGCAGGCGCGCGGCCTCGCGCCAGGCCCAGTCCGCCTTCGGATGCTTCGGGAACCTCCCGGCGAAGTCCTCCCAGGCGCGGGCGGCGGCGCGGCCGGACTTCGCCAGGGCCAGCGCGCGGTCGTAGGCCGCGTCGGCGGCGTCGGCGTCCGTCCCGGTCACGCGCGCGTAGGCGGCGGCCGCGCCCGGATAGTCCCCCGCCTGGAAGAGGAGCCCGCCCAGGCGCAGCGCGGCGGTGCGCGCGCGCGGGCCCTTCGGAGCGCGCGCCAGGAGGTCGCGGTAGGCGAGCGCGGCGTCGGCGCTCTTGCCGAGCTGGCGCAGGGCCTCGGCGCGGTAGAAGCGGGCCTCGTCGGCGCGCGGCGAGCGCGGGTCGGCGCGGACCTGGCGCGCGAAGAGCTCGGCGGCGGCGGCCCAGTCGCCGCGGCGGTAGGCCTTCGCGGCCAGCTCCCAGCGGATCCGCGCGACGAGCGGATGCTCCGGGATCTTCTCGGCCAGGGCCGCCAGCTCGGGGTCGTCGCGGTCGCTCTTCCACAGGCAGACCAGGAGCAGGCCCTCGACCTCGCGCGTCTTCGCGCCGGGCGGGGCGCCCTCCAGCCAGCGCCGGTAGAGCGGGACGGCGTCGGCGAAGCGGCGCGCGTTGTAGCGGACCTGCGCCTGCAGGAGCAGGGCCTCGCGCGCGGCGCCCGCGGCCGGCGAGTCGGCGCCCATCGCGCGGTACTGGGCCAGAGCCTCGTCGGGCGCGCCGAGGTCCGTATAGAGTTGGCCGAGCTGGAGGTGCGCGTCGGCCGCGTAGGCCGAGTCCGGGTCGCGCTTGAGGAGGTCCGCGAAGGAGTCCGCGGCGTCCTTCTCGCGGCCCAGGCGCTTGAGGGCGAGGCCGCGCCGGTAGAGGGCCTTCGAGACGAGCGGGCTGTCCGGGAACCCGCGGACGAAGTCCGCGTAGGCGCGCGCGGCGTCGGAGAGGCGCTTCTCGCTCACGAACTCCCCCGCCGCGGCGACGGCCAGCGCGTCGCGCAGGTCCGGGAGGCCCCAGCGCGCGGCCTCGGCGCCGGCGCGCGCCAGGTCGCGGCGCGCGGCCTCGGGATGCCCCTTCCGGTCCCAGTCCGCGGCGATCGCGGCCAGCACGTAGGCGCGCATCGGCGACTCGATCCCGGAGGCCGCGACGGCGCGGTAGCGCTCGGCGGAAAGGTCCCGGCGGCCGAGATCGGCGTAGGCCGCCGCGCGCCAGGCCTGCGCGAGCGCGAGCCAGCGGTCCGGGGTCGAGGCGGCGTCGACGTCCGGCACCGCGCGCAGGACGTCGGCGTCGCGCCCGAGCGAGAACAGCGCGCCGCCGAGCAGGTAGACCGCCTTCGAGCGCAGGTCCGGCGCGCCGCGGCGCGCGAGCGGCGCCAGGAAGCGGATCGCGCGGTCGGCCTCGCCGCGCCGCAGGTGCAGGGCGCCGGCCGCGAGGCCGACCTCGCCGGCCGCCGGGCTGTCCGGATAGCGCTTCAGGAAGTCGTAGGCCTCGCCCAGAGCCTGCGCGTCGCGGCCCGCGTCGGCGTC
>JAGWRY010000303.1 GCA_028869495.1 Elusimicrobiota bacterium
CCCGTTCCGCCCCCGCCGGGCGAGCGCGAGCAGCGCGGCGAGCGCGGCGGCGAGCGCCGCGGCGGCTTCCGCGGCCGCCGCCGCGAGAACCCCCGCGAGGAGGGCGGCTTCAAGGAGACCGTCGTCGCGATCAACCGCGTCGCGAAGGTCGTCAAGGGCGGCAAGCGCTTCTCGTTCTCGGCCCTCGTCGTCGTCGGCGACGGCGCCGGCCAGGTCGGCTACGGCCTCGGCAAGGCGAAGGAGGTCCAGTCCGCGATCCTGAAGGGGAACGCGGCGGCCCGCAAGAGCATCGTCAAGTTCCCGCTCGTCTCCGACACGATCCCGCACGAGATCGTCGCGAAGTTCCGCTCCGGCGTCGTCTGGATGAAGCCGGCGGCGCCCGGAACGGGCGTCATCGCGGGCGGCGGCGTGCGCGCGGTCCTCGAGGCCGCGGGCGTCAAGAACGTCCTGACCAAGAGCCTCGGCTCGACGAACCCGTTCAACGCGGTCGGCGCGACGTTCGAGGCGCTCAGGCGGCTGCGCACGAAGGAAGACATCGCGAAGCTTCGCGGCAAGTAAGGCACGGACACGACCATGACTACGACGACCACCCCCACTCTCTCGAACCTCCAGCCGACGCCCGGCTCGCGCCGCAAGCGCCTGCGCCTGGGCATGGGCGAGGGCTCCGGCACCGGGCAGACCGCGACGCGCGGACAGAAGGGCCAGCGCTCGCGCTCCGGCGACGGCAAGCTGGTCGGCTTCGAGGGCGGCCAGACGCCGCTCCTGCGCCGCATCCCGAAGCGCGGCTTCACGAACGGCATGTTCAAGACGACGTACCAGCTCGTCAGCCTCGAGACGCTGGAGCGCGTGTTCAAGAACAAGGCCGAGGTCTCCCTGGACGACCTTCGCATCCACCGCCTGATCAAGGGGCGGCGCCCGGTCAAGGTCCTCGGCGACGGCGAGCTCTCGCGCAAGCTGACCGTCTCGGCGCACGCGTTCTCGTCTTCGGCGAAGGCCAAGATCGAGAAGGCCGGCGGCAAGGCCGAGGTCGTCAAGGCGTAGAATGGCCGGCTTCGCCGATTTCTTCGACGTCCCCGATCTCCGGCGCCGCATCGCCTGGACCGTGGGCGCGCTCGCGGTCTTCCGCGTCGGCGCGGCGATCCCGATCCCCGGGGTCAACGCGGACGCGATCAAGGCCATCTTCAACGCGCAGTCGAACGGCCTGCTCGGCTTCCTGAACACCTTCTCCGGCGGCGCCCTCGGGCGCTTCTCGATCTTCTCGATGGGCGTGATGCCGTACATCAACGCCTCGATCATCATCAGCCTGCTGCAGGGCGCGCACGTGTTCCCGGCCCTCGACCGCCTCGCCAAGGAAGGCGAGCTCGGCCACCGCAAGCTCAACAACTACACGCGCTACCTGACGCTCGGCCTCGCGGTCATCCAGTCCTTCGGCCTGACGATCGCGATCACGAAGATGCCGACCCCGGGCAACATCCCGGTCGTCCTCGACCCGAGCTGGGGCTTCTACGTCGTCACCGTGCTGACGCTGACGGCCGGCACGATCTTCGTGATGTGGCTCGGCGAGCAGATCACCGAGGTCGGCATCGGCAACGGCGTCTCGCTGATCATCTTCGCCGGCATCGTCGAGCGCCTGCCGGCGGCGACGATGAGCATGATCGAGCTGATCCACCTCGAGGAGATGGGCCTGTTCACCGCGCTCGCGATCCTGGCCGCCCTCTTGGCCGTCACGATCGCGGTCGTCGAGGTCGAGACCGCGGTGCGCAAGGTCCCGGTCCAGTACGCGAAGCGCGTCGTCGGCCGCCGGATGATGGGCGGCGCGCAGAGCTACCTGCCGCTCAAGGTCGACCAGTCCGGCGTCATCGCGGTCATCTTCGCGGTCTCGCTGATGGCCCTGCCGATGACCGCGGCCCAGTTCTCGCCGCAGAGCGCGTGGGGGCAGAAGGTCCTGCAGTTCATGGGCCAGGGCAACTGGATCTACGACACGCTCTACGCGGCGCTGATCATCTTCTTCTGCTACTTCTACAACTCGGTGTCGATCAACCCGGACGACCTGGCCGACAACCTGAAGAAGTCCGGCGGCTTCATCCCGGGCATCCGCCCCGGCGAGCCGACGGCCAAGTACATCGAGTGGATCATGGAGCGCATCACGCTCGGCGGCGCGTCGTTCGTCGCCGCGATCTCGGTCCTGCCGGACGTCCTGCGCCGCGACTTCAACGTCCCGTTCTTCTTCGGCGGCACGTCGCTGCTGATCGTCGTCGGCGTCGCGCTCGACACGATCGGGCAGATCGAGGCGCACCTGATCATGCGGCACTACGAGGGCTTCCTGCGCAAGGGGCGCATCGAGGGCCGCTGGTTCAACATCGGGGAGGACTTCTAGTGGTCGTCATCCTCCTCGGCGCGCCCGGTTCGGGCAAGGGGACGCAGTCCCAGCGTCTCGCGGGCCGCTTCGGCTTCAAGCATCTGGCGACCGGCGACATCCTGCGCGCGGAGATCGCGGCCAAGAGCGCGGTCGGACAGAAAGCCGAGCCGTACGTGAAGGGCGGCAAGCTGGTGCCCGACGACGTCATCATCGAGATGGTCGCCGGCAAGGTCGAGGCGGGCGGCAAGTACCTCCTCGACGGCTTCCCGCGCACCGTCGATCAGGCGCGGGCCCTCGACGGCATCCTCAAGCGCGGCGGCTCCTCCGTGGACCTCGTCGCGGCGCTGACCCTCCCGTCCGAGGAGGCGATCCGGCGGATGACGTCGCGCCGCATCTGCTCCCGGTGCGCGGCGGTCTACAACGCGATCAGCAACCCGCCGAAGGCCGAGGGCGTCTGCGACAAATGCGGCGGGCCCGTCGTCCAGCGCGAGGACGACTCCGAGGCGACCGCGCGCCGCCGTCTGATGGTCTTCGAAGACCAGACTCACCCGCTGGTCTCGTACTACCGCGGCGAGCAGGTCCTGAAGGAGATCGACGCGTCCGGCAGCCCGGACTCGGTCGAGGCCGCCCTGGCCGCCGCGATCGAGTCGGTCCGGGCCGCCCGCTAGACATGTTCATGCAGAAAGCCGTCGAGATCAAGAGCGCCGAGGAGCTGGCCGCGATGCGGCGGGCGGGCTCCGTCACGGCCGACATCCTCGCGCACCTGAAGGGGATCGTCGCGCCCGGGATGACGACCGGCGACATCGACAAGGTCGCGCGCGAGGAGCTCAAGAAGCGCGGGGCCAAGCCCGCGTTCCTGAACTACCACGGCTTCCCGGCGGTCATCTGCCTCTCGATCAACGAGGAGGTCGTGCACGGCATCCCGTCGCCGAAGCGCGTCCTCAAGGACGGCGACGTCCTCGGCCTCGACTTCGGCTGCGTGATCGACCGCTTCTACGGCGACTCCGCGGTCACGGTCGGCGTCGGCGCGATCTCGCCCGAGGCCGCGCGCCTCCTGCGCGTCACGCGCGAGTCCCTCGAGAAGGGCATCGCCGCGGTCAAGAACGGCGCGCGGATCGGCGACGTCGGCGCGGCCGTCCAGGCCCACGCCGAGGCCGCCGGCTACGGCGTCGTGCGCGAGTTCGTCGGCCACGGCATCGGCCGCGCCCTGCACGAGGAGCCGCCGATCCCGAACTACGGGAAGCCCGGCGCGGGGCCGCGCCTGAAGACCGGCATGACGATCGCGATCGAGCCGATGGTCACCCTCGGGAGCTACGAGGTCGAGACGCTGGCCGACGGCTGGACCGCGGTCACGAAGGACCGGAAGCTCTCCGCGCACTTCGAGCATACGGTCGCGGTGACCGAGGACGGGGCGGAGATCCTGACGCTCCCGAGCGCCGCATAGCGAATTTCATGGCGAAAGAAGAGAAGATCGAAGTCGAAGGCAGCATCCTCGAGGCGCTCCCGAACGCGATGTTCCGCGTCGAGATCGCCCCGGGCAAGGTCGTCCTGGCCCATATCTCCGGCAAGATGCGCATGCACTACATCAAGATCCTGCCGGGGGACCGGGTCCGCATCGAGCTGTCCCCGTACGATTTGAATCGGGGACGCATCACCTATCGGGAGTAATCGGATGAAAGTCAGAGCGAGCGTGAAGCCCATCTGCCAGAAGTGCAAGATCGTCAAGCGCAACGGCGTCGTCCGCGTCCTGTGTTCGAACCCGAAGCACAAGCAGCGGCAGGGCTGACCGATTTTTTAGAAGGATAAAGGAGAACGAGCATGGCGCGTGTGGCCGGAGTGGATCTTCCGAAGAACAAGCGGATCGACGTGGCGCTCTGCTATCTCTACGGCGTGGGCCGCACCCGCGCCGCGGAGGTCATGCAGAAGCTGAGCGGCGCGGTCAAGCCCGAGACCCGGGTCAAGGACCTGACCGAGCAGCAGGTCGGTCTGATCAACACCCTGCTGACCAAGGAGTACAAGGTCGAGGGCGAGCTGCGCCGCGAGGTTCAGGCGCACATGTCGCGCCTGACCGAGATCGGCTCCTACCGCGGCCACCGGCACCGCCGCAACCTGCCGGCGCGCGGCCAGCGCACGAAGACGAACGCCCGCACCCGCCGCGGCCGCCGCAAGACCGTCGGCGTCGGCAAGGCCGCGTCGCCGACCGGGAAGGCCTAAAGGCCCCGATTTAAGAGGAGTTTGAGGAGATCGAACATGGCTGATGAAAAGACGACCGCCGCGCCGAAGGCCGCGCCTTCGCCGGCCCCCCGAAAGAAGGGCTGGAGATCCCTGTCCTTCGCGAAGGTGCACATCCAGTGCTCCTTCAACAACACGATCGTGACGCTGACCGACGACCGCGGCGACGTGCTCGCCTGGTCGACGGCCGGGGGCTCCGGCTTCCGCGGCACGAAGAAGGGCACGCCCTTCGCGGCCGGCGTGACGGCGGGCAAGGTGGCCAAGAAGGCCGTCGAGCTCGGCGTCAAGCAGGTCGCCGTCTACATCAAGGGCCCCGGCCCGGGCCGCGAGACCGCGGTCCGCTCGCTGGGCGCCGCGGGGCTGCTCGTCGTCAGCCTGAAGGACGTCACCCCGATTCCGCACAACGGCTGCCGTCCGCCGAAGGCGAGGAGAGTCTGATGGCCCGCTATACCGACGCCGTCTGCAAGCTGTGCCGCCGGGAGCAGCAGAAGCTGTTCCTCAAGGGCGACAAGTGCTACACGAAGTGCATCCTCGAGAAGCGCCCCGGCAACCCGGGCAGCGCGAAGCCGCAGCGGGGCAAGCCGTCCGCCTACGCGATCCGCCTGCGCGAGAAGCAGAAGCTCCGCCGGCTCATCCAGATGAACGAGCGGCCGTTCGAGAGCCGCGTCGCCGAGGCGTCGAAGGCCCGCGAGGCCTCCGGCGACCATCTGCTGCGCGGCCTGGAGCTGCGCCTCGACAACATGGTCCGCCGGATGGGCGTCGCGACGTCGCTGAAGACGGCGCGCCAGCTCGTCAAGCACGGCCACGTGAAGGTCGGCGGGCGCTCGGTCAACATCCCGTCCTACCCGGTCAAGCCGGGCGACGTGATCTCCCTGAGCCCGAAGATGAAGGAGAACGTCGGCATCAAGCTGAGCCTGGAGACGGCCAAGCGCCTGAACCAGCGCCCGGCCTTCGTCGAGTTCGACGAGGCGAACCTGTCGTGCAAGGTGCTCCGCATCCCGGAGCGCGCCGAGATGTCCTTCCCGATCAACGACCAGCTGATCATCGAGTACTATTCGCGCTAAGGCGTAGGAGAACAAACGATCATGGCTTACAAAGAGCTCATCCTGCCGCAGAAGCTGTCCGTCGACGAGAAGACGATGTCGGACAGCTACGCGAAGTTCGTCGCCGAGCCCTACGAGCGCGGCTACGGCCACACGGTCGGCAACGCGCTGCGGCGCGTCCTGCTGTCCAGCCTCGAGGGCGCCGCGGTGACCGCGGTCCGCATCGAGAAGGCGGCGCACGAGTACCAGGCTCTGCCCGGGGTCAAGGAGGACGTGATGAACGTCCTGCTGAACCTGAAGAAGCTGCGGGTCAAGCTCTTCTCCAACGGCCCGGAGACCGTCTACCTCCAGGCGAGCAAGGAGGGCGTCGTCACCGCGAAGGACATCCAGGAGAACTCGAACGTCGAGATCGTCAACAAGGATCTCGTGATCGCGCACCTGGAGGCGGGCGGCAAGCTCGACATGGAGATCGAGATCTCGAAGGGCCGCGGCTACGTCCCGGCCGAGGAGCTCCGCCAGCAGAACCAGTGGGCGGCCGGCTTCCTGCCGGTCGACGCGCTGTTCTCGCCGGTCTCGAAGGTCCACTACGACGTCGAGAACGCGCGCGTCGGCCAGGTGACCGACTACGACCGCCTGATCCTCGAGATCTGGACCGACGGCTCGCTGAACCCGGCCGAGGCGCTGATCCAGTCGTCGAAGCTCCTGCGCGAGTCGCTGAACATCTTCATCCCCGAGGAGGAGCAGGCGGCGGAGGCCGGCGGCTTCGAGGGCGAGGCCGGCGGCGAGGGCTCGGACGCCGTGATGCTCGGCGCGGGGCTGGACCCGAAGCTGCGCGAGATCCTGAACCAGCCGATCGAGATGATCGAGCTCTCCAGCCGCGCGTCGAACTGCCTGAAGGTCGCGCGCATCCGCACGATCGGGGAGCTCGTCAGCAAGCGCGACGAGGAGCTGCTCGCCGTCAAGAACTTCGGCAAGAAGTCCCTCGACGAGATCAAGGACCGCCTGAAGGACATGGGGCTGTCCCTCGGCATGCAGGTCGGCCAGCCGGCCTGACGACGTCTTTTTAGGAAGGAGTCTTTATGGCCACGAAAACCGAAGGGCGGCGCAAGCTCGGAGTGACGGGCACGCACCGCCGCGCCCTGCTGCGCAACATGGCGACGAGCCTGTTCAAGCACGAGCGCATCGAGACGACCCTCGCGAAGGCGAAGGAGCTTCGGCCGTACGCCGAGCGCCTGATCACCCACGCGAAGAAGGGCGAGCACTTCATGGTGCGCCGCCAAATCCACGACAAGATGGTCTACAATAAGCTCTTCGAGGTGCTCGCGCCCCGCTACGCGCAGCGCCCCGGGGGCTACACGCGCATCCTGAAGATGGAGCCCCGCCTCGGCGACAACGCCAAGCGCGGCCTCATCATGCTCGTCTCTTAAGACTCGAGGAGATACATGCTCGACTTCCTCTTCAGCCTTTTCTCGAACGACATGGGCATCGACCTGGGCACCGCCAACACCCTGGTCTACGTCAAGGGTCAGGGAATCGTGCTGAGGGAGCCCTCGGTCGTCGCGATCGACCGCGAGACCCGCCGGGTCCTCGCGATCGGCGCCGAGGCGAAGAGGATGCTCGGGCGCACGCCGTCGTCGATCGTCGCGGTGCGGCCCCTGAAGAACGGCGTGATCGCCGACTTCGAGGTCACGCAGGAGATGATCAAGTACTTCATCCGCAAGGTGCACAACCGCCGCTCGCTGCTGCACCCGCGGGTCGTCATCGGCATCCCGTCGGGCATCACCGAGGTCGAGCGCCGCGCGGTGCAGGAGTCGGCCGAGCAGGCCGGCGCGCGGCAGGTGTACCTGATCGAGGAGCCGATGGCCGCCGCGATCGGCGCGGACCTGCCGATCTCGGAGCCGCACGGCAACTTCATCGTGGACATCGGCGGCGGCACGACCGAGGCCGCCGTGATCTCGCTGGGCGGGCTCGTCGTCTCGAAGTCGCTCGACATCGCGGGCGACGAGATGGACGAGGCCGTGATGATGCACTTCAGACGCAAGTACAACCTCCTGATCGGGGAGACCACCGCCGAGGAAGTGAAGATCCAGATCGGCTCGGTGTTCCCGCTGAAGGAGGAGAAGACGATGGAGGTCAAGGGCCGCGATCAGGCCACCGGACTTCCGAAGACCGTTTTGATCACCTCGGAGGAGGTGCGCCAGGCCCTGATGGAGCCGGTGCAGCTCATCCTAGACGTCATCAAGAACACGCTGGAGGAGACTCCGGCGGAGCTGGCTGCGGATTTGGTGGATCGCGGGATCATGCTCGCGGGAGGCGGTTCTCTGCTCAGGGGTCTTCCGGACCTCATCCGGCAGGAGACCGAGCTCCCCGTGCACCGGGCCGCGGACCCCTTGAGCTGCGTCGCGCTCGGGACGGGGAAGTTCCTCGAGGAGCTGGACAACATCATGGACCGGCGCCCCGACTTCGTCACGTCCTACCGGTACCGCTCGTAAGAGACGTTCGTCCGAGCGGACCGTCCGCCGCCGCACCGCCGTCGCTGCGGTAAACCCGGCCTCATGAGGGGCCGGACGACCGAATGCAACGCGAAACGCGGATCGCGCACTACGCCGTGGGCGTGCTCACGGCCTTGTCGCTGGTCCTTCTGTCCCTGCCGCTCTCGTCGCCCGTCAGGTCCTTCAAGACCTGCGTGAGCTACGTCACGGACCCCCTGCCCTACGAGGGGGAGCAGGGCTATCAGAAGCTGGCCGGCGCGCCGGAGCGCGTCCGAGCCCTTCTGTCGGCCGACATCGAGAACGCCCGCCTGCGCGACGAATTGAAGAGCCTCGAGTGGCTGAAGACGACCGTCGCGAGCCTCGCGACCCAGAACGAGCGCCTGCGCCAGGAGCTCGCGCTCAAGCCCGCGCCCTCCCTGCACCCGGTCTGGGCGCACATGCTCGAGCGCGACCCCCAGAACTGGTACGGCTCGGTCGCCGTCGACGCGGGCCGCGACCGCGGCGTCTCGCTCAACGACGCGGTGCTCGGGCGCAAGGACGGCGAGCTCGTCGCGGTCGGGCGCGTCGTCGAGGTCCAGCCGAGGACGTCGACCGTGATGCTGCTGACCGACCAGCGCTCGGCCGTCGCCGCGTACCTGTCCTCGGGCACCCTCGAAGGCCTCGTCCAGGGGCGCCGGGACGACCCCGCGCACGCGGTGATGAGCTACATCGACGCCGACTCCCGCATCGTCCCCGGGGACTCGATCTACACCTCGCCGATCAGCGCGACGTTCCCGCCGGACGTCCTGATCGGCAAGGTCGTCCGGATCTATCCGCGCGATCCGTCGCTGTCGTTCCAGTCCGTCGAGGTCGCGCCGGCGCTGGACGCGGCGGACCTCGCGGAGGTCCTGATCCTGAGCGCGCATCCGCTGCCGGGCGGAACGAGCGCCTCGGCGCCGGCTCCCGTCGCCCGGCCCGCGCC
>JAGWRY010000304.1 GCA_028869495.1 Elusimicrobiota bacterium
GCGCCGGCCCCGGCGCCCGAGCCCGCGCCGACGCCGGCTCCGACCCCCGCGCCCGCGGCCGCGCCGCCCCCCGTCGAGGCCGTGACGGTCTCGGTGGGTCAGGTCGAGCCCGGTCCGATCGCGCCGCTGCGCGCGGACTGGACCTTCGAGACCCTGCTGGTCGGCGCCTACAACCGCTTCGCGCATGCGGCGGCGATGTCGGTCGTCTCCTCGCCCGGGACGATGTACAACCCGCTGTTCCTGTACGGCGTGCCCGGCACGGGCAAGTCGCACCTCCTGCAGGCGATCGGCGCGGCGCTCTCGAAGGGCCTCGGCGTCGGCGTCGCGAACACCTCGGGGCCGCGCCTGTCGCGCGCGGTCAACTCGGCGCTCGCGCGCAAGGACATGCGCGAGATCGACGCGCTGATCGCCGATTCGAAGACCCTGCTGGTCGACGACGTGCACCTGACCGCGGTCTCGGACGCCAACAAGGCGGTCCTCGCCAAGATCTTCAAGGCCTTCTTCGACCGCCAGCAGCAGGTCGTGCTGACCTCGCTGTACCCGCCGCGCGCGCTCGGCGCGCTCGAGGAGGCGCTGAAGTTCTCGTTCTCGAAGGGCTGGTCCGTGGACCTGAAGCTCCCGAGCGCGTCCGTGCAGAAGGACCTGATCGCCTCCGCCGCCGACCGCTCGCAGGCCGGGCTGGCGTCCGAGGAGATCGCCCTCCTGCACGAGAAGCTGTCCCAGTGGGGCTATCAGGACCTCACGCTCTGGCTTCACCGCGTCGCGGTCTTCAAGAGGACGCGCGAGGCGGCCAAGCAGTCCGCGGGGCTCGCCGACCTGATCCCGCTGATCTACGATCCGGTCGTGGCCGGCAGCGCCGAGCCGATCAAGCCGGCGACGACCAGCTTCCGCCCGCCGGCGGCCGGGGCCGGCGCGCCGCCGCTGGCCGTCATCGCGCCGAAGGGGCAGGACGGCGTCGGCCCCTACGCGGCCTCCCTGTTCTACGAGATCGGCGCCAAGAACGGTCTGACCGAGCCCTACCGCCACGCGCTGTGGGAGACCTACGACCCGGCGCAGACCTACGGCGTGCCGTTCGTGATCGGCGACCTCTGCGCGCGGGCGCGCGTCGCTCGGGCCCTCGTCGTCGGCCCGCCGCCGGACTCGCCGCTCGGCGCGCGCGCCGCCGAGCTCGCGCACGCCGTGCGGCGCATCCTCGACAGCCAGGGCGTGCTCGCCGCGTGGATCCCGTACAACGGCCTCCAGCAAGGCGCGCACTACCTGAACGCCCACCTCGACCTGCTCGAGCTGCCGCCGAAGGCCGCGTCATGAGCGCGCCCTCGGCCGGGACGGCCGCCGCCGCCGCGGGGCTGACGGGCGTCGTCGCCGCCGCGGCCGCCTGGTGGACGTTCGTCTTCCGGCGCCAGCTCCCGCTCGAGCGCGCCCTGCGCCAGCGCAAGACGGAGCTCGACGCCGCGCGCGTGCTCGCCGGGCGGCTCCTCGACGCGCAGGCTCTCGCGCGCCGCCCGGGCCAGGCCCTGGCCGAGGCC
>JAGWRY010000305.1 GCA_028869495.1 Elusimicrobiota bacterium
GAAGGCGGCCTCGAGCGGGGACGGCGCGGCGGCCCGAGCGGGGGCGTACGCGGCGGCGGCGGGGAGCGCGGCGATCACTCCCCGGATTATATCAAGACGGGCCGGGTCAGGATTTCGTCGGGACGCGCGCGCCGGCGGCGTCGATCAGGCGGCTCATGCGCGTCGGCTCGACGGGCCCCGTCGCGCGGTCCGCGGGCGCGCGGATCGCCAGCGTCAGCCCGTCCCGCGCGAGGACGGCGCGGCGCAGTTCGCCGGCCTGCGTCTCGGTCAGCCTCAGCTCGACGGTCGCCCAGTCGTCGTCGCCGTCGGGCGGGGCGGCGCCCAGGACGGCGACGTCCTGCAGGAGGGTGCGCGCGGTCAGCCCGGAGCGGCCCGCGGGGCGCTCGTCCTCGCGGGTCGCGACGACGTCGACGCGGTCGCCGGGCGCGAGCAGTTCCTGCTGGTCCGCGTAGACGAGGACGGCGACCCCGCGCGCGCCGCCGGCGAGCTCCGGCGGGGACGCCGGCGTCCCGGCGCGGACGAGGCGTCCGGCGGAGGCGACGCGGTCCAGGAACACGCGGTCCTCGCGGTCGACGGCGAGGGCCGCGTACTCGAGCTGTTCGGGCGTCAGCGCGAGCTGGACCAGGCCGTCGTCGTCGGACCAGTCCGGCTCGAGGCGCAGGACCTCGGCGCGGGGCGCGAGGACGATCGAGCGCTCCGCCGCGCTGCCGTCGTCGCGCGTCGCGCCGGCGAGGATCACGATCTCGACGGCGTCGCCGGGGCGCAGGAAGCGCGTCTGGCTCTTGTCGATCGAGAGGCTGAAGGCGCGCTTGCCCGCGGGCGGCAGGAAGGCGGGGCCCGGCGCCGCCTTCGCGCCCGGCTTCGGGCGGCAGGAGGCGGCGAGAGCGGCGGCGAGCAGAAGAGCGGGAAGGGTTCGTTTCATGGTCGTCAGAACTGGAAGGTCAGGGTCGTGCCGAGCGTGTAGGCGAGGTAGCTCTCCTCCGGCAGGTACAGCGACCACAGGCGCTGGGCCGAGCCGTTCAGGGTCATGCGCAGGTTCTTCGCGAGCTCGTAGTCGGCGCTGGTGTTCAGCGACGCGAGACGCGAGTTGTCGATCGCGGACACCGGCGAGTGGCGGTTCGCGAACGACAGCGTCGTCGTCCAGATGATGCGGTTCGTGAACAGGAGCGGCCGCGTCGAGCCGGGCAGGCGCAGGCCGGCCGGCAGGGACAGGTCCGCGCGGATCAGCACGCTCGGCGTGATCACCTGGACGTTCTGGCTCTGGATCCCGGTGCCGAGAGTCGTCACGTCCCACGTGTAGTCGACCTTCGGCGTGAAGCGGAACTTGCGCAGGTCGAAGGTCACCTGGGCGGTCGCGTCCTCGTGGTGCGTCTTCTGGGTGTTCGCGTCGACGACGAGGTCCTTGTTCGTCTCGTCGCGGAGATTGTAGCTGAGGGAGGTGTCGTACTTGCGCAGGATGAGGCTGCGCAGGTCGGTCCCGAACGAGTTCTGGACGTCGCGGGTCGCGCCGACGGTCTCGTTGGTGCGGATCGAGTACTTGAAGTCCATCTGCGCGTTGTTCATCCAGCGCTCGGCGTGGAGCAGGCGCTCGAGCTGGGAGATGCTCGCGACGGCGTCCGGCAGGGTGCGCGAGATCGTCTTCGACGCGGTCCCGGTCGTCTCGGAGCGCTGGACGCTGAGCACGTAGTTGTTCGACAGGGACAGCGTCCGCCAGGCGGCCAGGCGCCCGCCGATGTCGTAGCCCTCCAGCGGCGACCAGCGCTGGGTCGAGTTGTAGGTGTCGCGCAGGGTCAGGTTCGCGAGCTGGGCGGCCGGGTTCGACGGGCGCAGAGTCTGGCGCACGAAGAACATGTCGGACGTGTTCAGGCTCTTCTCGACGTTGTTCCAGACGTCGCCGTCCTGCAGCTGGTAGCCGGAGATGATGTTCAGCGAGTGGAACAGGCGCGTGCGCGGGAATATCTCCGCGATCGCGATCGGCACGCTCACCGAGCCGTTGGCCGAGCGGGTGACGGTCTTGATGTCGCCGGGCCGGAACGCGTACGTCGAGGAGTTCACGACGAACGTCGAAGACGACATCACGTTGTTCTCCAGGTCGTCCATCTGGTAGGTGATCTGCGGATTCAGCCACGGGCGCAGGCGGAAGTTCGACGCGAAGCCCATCGTCTGGTGGAAGAGCTTCGGGTACGCCGAGTCCACCGGCGCGCCGCTCGTGTAGTCGGTGCGCCTCTCGACGCCGCGGGTCACCGTGTAGTTCGGGTTGAACGACGAGCCGGCCCACGGCGTGAAGGTCAGGCGGCCGCCGTAGGTCTCGTCGCGCTCGCTCGAGTCGTAGTCGCCGACCTCCTGGCGCGCGAAGTCGGACTTGAAGCGCACGTCGTAGTAGGTGCGCGACGCGTTCGCGTCGATCGTGCGCGGCAGGAAGCGGCTGCGCGACGGCACCCCGTACTGCAGGGTCCCGGTGTAGGTCTGCTTGTCGTCCTCGCGCGTCAGCAGGTCGTAGTCGATCAGGTTGCGGTTGTAGGCGAGGTTGAGCCGCGGCCACTGGCCGTACGCGATGTTCGCCTGCGCCGCCCCGGTCCACGTTGTGACCTTGCCCTGCTGGAGCAGGTTGACGAGGTTCGACAGGTCGCCGGTGTTGATCGTGCTCGGCGTGTCGGTGACCAGGCGCGTGACGTTCATCGTGACCGGCATCCAGCTCACGCGCGTCAGGTTCAGGTACGCGCTGTCGCTGCGGTTGTCCTGGTTCGACACGACCGAGGTCGGCGTCTGGAAGTTGCGGTCCAGCGAGCGGTCCTTGAAGCCGAACGTTCCCCAGCCGAGGTATTGGAAGTCGGCCTGCAGGTCGTGCGCCTGGCCGACGCGCTGGACCGGCTGGGACAGGTAGATCTCGTCGAGGTAGACGGTGCCGGAGGACTCCGCGAGGCTCGGATGCGCGGGGCTGGTGGACGCGTAGAGGCCGGCGACCAGCTCGCCGACCTGCTGGAGCGACGGGGCGCCGCTCGAGACGACGACGGTCCCGGGCGTGCCCGAGGTCCAGCCGTTCATCACGCCGTTGCCGGGATCGGTCTGGTTGACGGTGATCTTCTTCCAGCCGGCGAAGGTGAGCGGCACCTGGACCTCCCAGTAGTTCTGGTCGGTGCCCGCGCGCAGGAAGAAGGTCTGGTCTCCGGTGCAGTCGCTCGAACCCCCGCAAGACTGGTTCGGCGCGTTGCCGTAGAGCAGGAAGTTCAGCTGGCGGTGCTGGCTGACGTCGATCGCGGTCGGGAAGAGGCGCCGCGTGTAGACCGTCGCTCCCGGCGTCAGGCCCGAATAGGCCAGCTCCAGGGACTGCTCGGAGATGTTCTGCGTGTTGTTCTGCTTCTGCAGGTTCGACAGGCTGCCGTACAGGTCGTTGAAGACGGAGGTCGCGTCGCCGCCGGCGTTGTAGATCGGGATGTAGTTCGGGTTGCTGGAGTTGTTGATCGGCAGGACGGTCAGCGCCTCCTGGGCGAGGGCCGGCGCGCCGGTCGCCGGGTCGCCGGGCTGGCCGCGCTGCCAGGTGTTGCCGATGACGGCGATCTTCGCGATGCGCAGCTTGCCCGTCGTCAGACCCCCGGCGCCCTTCTTGATCGACAGGCGGATCTGCTTGATCGAGGTCCAATTGCTGGCGGTCTGCGAGGAGATGTTCAGCGGGATCTGGAGCACGTGCCACTGCGAGTCGGTCAGGTGGATCACGCCGCCCGTCAGCGGCGAGGCGTTCGACGGGACCGTCAGGTCCGAGAAGTCGCCGTTGTTCGTGTTGTTGGGATCGGAGATGTAGCCGAAGTCCCCGCCGGTGAAGTCCGCGGGGTCGAGGTGACCGTTCCGGTTCAGGTCGTTGGTGTCGATGCGGCCGTTGCCGGCGCCGAAGCGCGCGGCGCAGGGGTTTCCGCCGTACGCGTAGCACCATCCGATGTCCTCGCCGGGGTCGAGCAGGCCGTTGGCGTTGGCGTCCTCGGTCTTGAGCTGGCCGGAGCCGTCGGCGTCCTCGTTGATGCCGCCGAGGTGGACGTCCACCTCGTTGCCGTCGTTGGCGCCGCCGTCGCCGGCCAGCACGATCTGCAGGACCGAGTCCTGGGAGAGGTCGACGCCCGACAGCGACACCGGGTAGACGATCGACTCCTCGTTCGTGGAGGAGAAGTCGTAGGAGAGGTCCAGGACCTTCTGCGTGTCGTTCGAGTTGGCCTGAGCGTTCGGATAGATCTGCAGGACCGGCACGTCCTCCGAGGCCCAGGAGAGCCGGTTCGGGTCGGACGGGATCGCGCTGGGGTTCGACGCGATGTCCCAGTCCGAGGCCAGCGTCGAGACGTCCGTCTCCTGACTGACGCCCTCCATGTTGTCGATCAGCGCGAAGTTGTTGAGGTTCAGGTCCTGGCGGCTCTGCGCGAACTCGCCCTTCAGGGTCATCGTCAGCTTGCGGCCGATGTGGATGGTGTTGCCGTGCGCGTCGAACTCGTAGGTGAGCAGGCTCTTCGCGAGCTCCGACACGTCGGGGACGACCGGCGACTTGGTCCCGGCGTCGTAGAGGACGGTCGAGCCCAGGCCGTAGGTCTTGTTGAAGTCGTAGGACACGCGGCCGCCGAGCAGGGTGTCGTTCGTCGCTCCCGCGAAGGGCGCGACCTCGTAGGTGATGTCGATCTCGGAGGTCGGCAGGATGCGGTCCGGGTTGAAGAAGGTGATGAAGCCGGCGTCGTAGTCGATGAAGTAGTCGACGTTGCGGCTGAGCTTGACGCCGTCGAGGACCACGAGCTCCGACTGCGCGACCAGGTTCGGCTCCAGGAAGAAGGTCTTGAAGCGGTAGTTGTACTCGACGTGGAACACGCGCTTCTGGATCGGCGTCTGGCCGTAGAGGTCGGGGTCGGGGACCGTCGGCGAGTCGTTGCCGACCGAGAACGGCTGCTGGAGCTGGAAGATGCCGTTCGCGAAGTCGACGTTGATCGACGTCGGATAGGTCTGGACCGGGTCCAGTCCTGAGCCGACCTCCTTGCGCGAGGTCGGGTCCAGCACCTGCAGGATGAAGTTGCCGCGCCCGTTGTCCTGGATGATCGAGGTCTGGCCGATCGAGTAGAACGTCTTCAGCTCCCGGTCCCAGCCCGACTCGGTCGCGGAGGAGTAGATCGGCACGTCGTAGGGCGTCTTGATCATCTTGAAGAGGCCGGTGCCGCCGGTCGCCTCGGTCATGCTCGACACGCGGGTCGCGGCCTCGACGCCGTTCGCGTCGACGAAGTCGACCGCGGCGACGTACTGCGGCTGGAGCGCGTTGCGGAACTGGATGTAGCCCTTCGCGTAGTTGACCGTGAAGTCCTGCCCGGCGACGAGGGTCAGGAACTTCCCGGTGAACGTCGACGAGCTCTGGTTGACGCAGCCGTTGTTGCAGGAGAGGTCGTCGACGGTCAGCGTCTGCAGGTTCACGTTGTTGGCCTGCGTCGCGTCCTGCTGGGCCAGGACCACGCGCACGGAGCCGGCTTTGATCGGCAGGACCGTCGCGCTGCCGAACGTGATGTCGTAGTACTGACGGCGCAGATAGGCGGAGTCCGGGATGTCGGTCTGCACGAACTGGCTGTTGCCGAAGAACTGCTTCGACTTCGTCGTGCCCTTCGTGCGGCTGGCGATCACCGTCGCCTTGAAGCCCTTGTACTTGACGTCGGCGCGGATGCCGAACAGCTGCTTGTTGTACGAGACGAACTCGGTCGCCGGGAGGGACAGGTCGATGTCGCCGAACGAGACGTTCTGGACGACCTCGTCCGGGTCGCCGGCGTAGACGACCGAGATGTCCTGCTGGTTCGTCTTCGTGTCGTCGTAGTCGACGTTGACCGTGATCTTCGGGCCGACCTTGCCCTGCATGCGCAGCTGCAGCTGCTGGTTGATCTCGACCAGGTTCGTCGTCTTCGGACGCCCGGTCGTCGTCTGGTCGCGCGTGTAGCGCTTCTCGTTGAAGTCGAAGCCGATCACCTTGCGGCCGGTGACCGACAGGCTGGTGCCGTAGGTCGGGAGCTCGACCTCGGGCGGCGGAGGCTTGGGCGCCTCGGTCGAGACCGCGACCTCGGGGACCGGCGCCGTCCAGCCGGGGCCGACCGCGGCCTGCTCCTCGCCGGGATGCTCGCCGCGCTCGACGGCCGCGCGCACGCGCTGGTAGCGCTCGAGCGAGTAGCCGGCCGGCGGGGCGCTCTCGCCCGGGGCGGCGGCGGTCGACTCGTAGGTCTCGAGGATGCCGGCCCCCGCGGGGCGCGGAAGGAGCTGGAAGGTCGGCCGGCCGGCGGCGGCGGGCAGGAGCGGGGCGATCAAGATCGGCACGGAGGGCGCGGGCGCCGTCGAAGAAGCCGGAGCGGCGGCCGCCGGCGCCGGGGCGCTCGCCGCGGCGGGGGCGGCGGTCGAGGCCGACGGAGGCGGCGCGAAGTCGGGGTCGTAGGGCGCCGAAAATTGGGCGCGCGCCGGAACGGCCGCGCTCGCGAGAAGGGCGAGCGCGGCCGCGCCGACCAGAAGCCGGGGGTGCCGCGGATGAAAAAAGTCGCTCAACGGTCGTCGGACCCGGACGCGGCCGGGACGGCGCGCAAGGTCGGCGTTCCTTAATACGCGCGCGTGAGACGGGGGGAGTATAGCCGGAGGGTGTTACGAAGTCAAGGCGAGCCCGCGGAGGGCTTTCCCGGAGCCGCGCGCGCGCCGAAGAGCTTCGGGTAGCGCGTGCGGAAGTACAGCGCGGCGATGCCGAGGATGATGAAGTCGTCGACGTAGCCGAAGAGCGGGATCGCGTCGGGGATCAGGTCGAACGGGGCGATCAGGTAGAAGAGGGCCCCGAAGGCGACGAGCTTGTCCAGGGTCGGCACGGCCTCGGAACGCAGGACCAGGGCGAGGTCGTCGAGGCGCCGCTTCCACTCGGCGCTCATCTTCCGGAAGCGCTCGAGCATGCGCTGCGAGGACCTCACCTGCGCCTGGCGGTTCTCGTCGGCGCCGATGCGCGCCAGGCCCATCACGACGGTCCCGCTCTTGGCGTCGGGCTGCTCGAGCGCCTCCGGGGTGATGCCGACCGAGAGCAGGGTCTTCTGGAACGGGTCGCCGCCGGAGCGCGCGAACGCGGCCGCGGCGTCCGGGTCCTCCGGGTGCACGAGGCCGTCGGCGACGAGGCGCCGGACGAGGGGCTCGGCCGCGCGGCGGTAGAGCTCGGGCAGCTTCGCGTCCGAGGGCTTGCCGCGCCAGCGGCGCAGGGTCATCCCGGAGATTCCCAGCTCGCGTGCGGCCTTCTCGGGCGACAGCTTCGCCTGGTCCAGCAGGCGGGTCAGCTGACGGTACCGCATTCGCAAATGTTAATCCGCGGCGGCGGCGAAGTCAAGGGCGCGCCGGCCCGCGTTCGCGGACTTCCCGCCGTCCGTTCAAGGGGCCGCCGTCCGTCCCGGTCCCGGCGGGAACGCGCGCCATTGAGGCGCGCTTGGGTCGCTCGGCGGCTACGGCGCTATAAAGGCTTGCCGTCCTTCGCTCCACATCCCGCCGTGACCGGGACGGACGGCGATCGCTCGGGAGCGGTCAGCCCACGCCCGTATGATCGCCGTTCGATGCGCCCTTCGGCGGGACGTGGAGCGAGGACGGCGGGTCGGCCGGTCCCGCCGTCCGCCGCCGAGCGACCCGAGCGAGGGTCAAACCCGAGCGATCCCGCCGAAGGGCGCGTCGAACGGCGGCCGCCGGGAATGAGCGGGAAGTCCGCGAACCGGGCGCGCGTCAGCGCGAGAGGACGTCGGCGTAGGCCCGCTCGTAGTCGTCGAGCATGCGCCGCAGGGTGAAGCGCTCGGACACGGCCGCCTTCGCGGCCGCGCCGAGCGCGGCGCGGCGGGCGGGGTCGCCGGCGAGCGCGCGCAGGGAGCGCGCGA
>JAGWRY010000306.1 GCA_028869495.1 Elusimicrobiota bacterium
CGCGCTGGGCGCCGCGCAGGGGCTCGCCGGGCAGCAGGACGCCGACGGCGTCCGCGCCGAGCCGGCCGACCAGGCCGGGCGCGGGCGCGGCCTCGCGCAGGACGGACGCCAGCTGGGCGAGCAGACGGCCGGCGGTCTCGGGACCCTTGTCGCGGAGGACCTCGTCGAGGCGGGCGGGGCGGAAGGCGGCCAGGCCGGCGGAGCCGCGGGCCAGGGCGGCGCCGGCGAGGTCCGCGAACGGCTCCGCGGCGATCGCGCCGATCGCCGCGTCGAAGGCCGACGGATCCTCGCCGGGCGCGCAGCGGGCGAGGCGGGCCAGGAAGGCCAGGTCGCCCTCGGAGAACGTGCCCGGACGCTCGGAGAGCGCCGCGAGCGCCCCGTCGCGCCCGCCGGCCCGCGGGACGCCGGCGTAGGACTGGCAGCCGCGGTCGCGGAACAGCGGGGTCGCGGCGAACGCGGGATCCGTCGCGGCGTTGCGCACGAGCGCGGGGCGGCCGCTCTCCAGGACCGCGCGGTCGAAGAGGTCCGCGAGCGGGCGGCGCGTCCCGGCCGGCAGGGCCGCGGGGCCCGCGGAGGCCTCGACGACGGCGCCGCCGTCGTCGCGCCGGATCAGCCAGGCGGCCGAGGCGCCCAGAAGCGCGCGCAGGCCGTCGAGCCAAGCCGTCCTCTCCGCGTCCGGCGGGGAGCCGCTCACGGGTTTTATTCTATCATTCCGGCGTGAAGCCCCTCCTCTGGACCCTGCGCTGGGCGCTCCTCGCCGTTTCGGCGGCCGCGGCTCTGCTCTGCGTGGTCCGGGGCCTGACGCCGGGACGCGCGCTCGTCGTCGTCTCGACCGGGACGGTCTGGTACCTGCTGTCGCGGCGCAAGGCGCTGTCGCTGGACCGCGAGAAGCTCGGCATCCCGCCGCGCTCCGGGATTTGACATAATCCAAGCCGCCATGGAGCGCAGCGAGATCAAGGACGTTCTGTCGAAGGGCCGGGCCGGCGACGCGGCGACGGTCGCGGGCTGGATCAAGTCGGTGCGGGCGTCGAAGTCGGTCGCCTTCGTCCACCTCAACGACGGCTCGACCTTCGACTCCCTGCAGGTCGTCGTGCCGGAGACGTTCCCCGGGCGCGACGCGGTCCTGCGGCAGATCACCGGGGCGGCCCTGCGGGTCAAGGGGACGCTGGTCGCCTCGCCCGGCAAGGGGCAGGCGCTCGACCTGGCGCCCGAGGAGATCGAGGTCCTCGGCGAGTGCGACGCGTCCTCGCCGGTGCAGAAGGCGGGGACCTCGTTCGAGTTCCTGCGCGGGGTCGCGCACATGCGCCCGCGCACGAACACGTTCGGCGCGGTGTTCCGCGTGCGCTCCGAGCTCGCCTTCGCGGTGCACGAGTTCTTCCGCGAGCGCGGCTTCGCGCTCTGCCACTCGCCGATCCTGACGACGTCCGACTGCGAGGGCGCGGGCGCGATGTTCTCGGTGACGACGCTCGACGCCGAGAAGCCGCCGCGCGGCGAGGACGGGCGGATCGACTGGTCGAAGGACTTCTTCGGCGAGCGCGCGAGCCTGACGGTCTCGGGCCAGCTCGAGGCGGAGATCCTCGCGATGTCGCTGTCGAAGGTCTACACGTTCGGGCCGACCTTCCGCGCGGAGAACTCGACGACGCCGCGCCACGCGGCCGAGTTCTGGATGATCGAGCCGGAGCTCGCCTTCGCGGACCTGAAGGACGACCGCGAGCTGGCCGAGGATTTCGTGAAGGCGATGGTCGCGCGCCTCTTCGAGCGCTGCGAGCGCGACCTGCGCTTCTTCGACGAGCGCGTCGAGAAGGGCCTGCGCGCGAAGCTGGAGGCGGTCGCGACGGCCGACTTCGGGGTGATCGAGTACGCGAAGGCGATCTCGGTCCTCGAGAAGGCGGGGCGGACGTGGGACCACCCGGTCTCCTGGGGCCGGGACCTGCAGACCGAGCACGAGCGCTACCTGACGGAGGAGTACGCGAAGCGCCCGCTCTTCGTGATCGACTACCCGAAGACGATCAAGCCGTTCTACATGTACTGCAACGACGACGACAAGACCGTCGCCTGCATGGACCTTCTGGTCCCGCGCGTCGGCGAGCTGATCGGCGGCTCCCAGCGCGAGCACCGCCTGGACCGCCTGCTCGCGCGCATGAAGGAGTGCGGCGTCGACGAGAAGGCGTACTCCTGGTACGCGGACCTGCGCCGCTTCGGCACGGTCCCGCACGCGGGCTTCGGCCTGGGCTTCGAGCGCCTGCTGATGTACGCGACCGGGATGGAGAACATCCGCGACGTCAGCCTGTGCCCGCGCGTGCCGGGCTACGCGAAGTTCTAGGCGCCTCCCCGGCGCCGGGACTATGATATTTCGCATAGACGCGGGGGCGCGTTTATCCGAATAATCAGCGCGCATGGACAAACGCGCGCTGGAAGCCTTCTTCGCGGCCCACGAGGCGTTCCGCCGGACGCCTCCCGCCGCCCTGCGCCGGCTGGCGGCCGTCGCGCGCCCGAAGCCCCTGGCCGCCGGAGAGCATCTGTTTCGCGAGGGCGACCCGGCGGGCGAGGCGGCCGTCCTGACCAAGGGTCTGGCCGTCTCCTCGATCGGGCGGCGCTCGGGACGCTCGGCGATGGTCGAGGTCCTGCGGGCCGGCGACGTCTGGGGGGTGCTGTCGAGCCTGACGGGGGGCGCGAACCTCTGCGACGTCCGCGCGCTGGAGCCGTCCGCGGCGGTCCTCCTCCCGGCCGCCGAGCTCTTCCGCCTGGCGGATTCGAGCCCGGCGCTGTCGCGCGCGCTCCTGCGCGCCGCCGAGGTCCGCTTCCGCCGCCTCGCGGACCTGCACGCGCTCTCCGGCGAGCGCTCGCCGCGCAAGATCTGCGGGATCCTGCTCTGGCTGCACGGCTCGGCCGGGGAGAGCGTGCCGCTGACGCAGGCGGCGATCGCGGAGCTGGCGGGGCTGGCCCTGGAGACGGTCTCGCGCGCGATGTCCGCCTACAAGAAGCGGGGCTGGATCTCCTACACGCGCCGCCGGATCACGATCGAGCGCCCCGACCTCCTGCGCCGGTTCCTCGAGGACGCGTGAGCGCCTCTCCCGACGCCCCGCGCACGATCCTGGCCGTCGACGACGAGTCCTCCGTCCTCAACGTCCTCGCGCGCCTGCTGCGGGCGGAGGGCTACCTGGTGCTGACGGCCGCGGGCGTCGCCGAGGCCGAGGCCGCGGCGGCGGTCTCGCCGCTGAGGCTCGACCTGCTGATCGTGGACGCGGGCCTGCCGGACGGCACCGGGCGCGAGGCGGCGGAGCGCGTCCTTCTCCGGCATCCGAAGGCCGCGGTGCTCTACGTCTCCGGGGCTCCGCCCGCGGGCGGCGCCGAGGGCGGAGCGTTCCTCCTCAAGCCGTTCGACCGCGCGTCCCTGCTGGACGCGGTCGGGCGCCTCCTGCGCCGCTAGTCGAGAGCCAGTTCCGACAGGCGCCGCGCGTCGCGCACGGTCACGACGCCGCGCCGGGTGCGGATGACGCCGGACTTCTCCAGGGGCGAGAGCAGGCGGATCGCGGTCTCGGTCGTGACCCCGGCGGCCTCGGCCAGCGCGCGGCGGGTCAGCGGGATGTCCGGTCCCAGCTTGTCGCAGAGCCAGAGCAGGATCCGCGGCAGGCGCGCGCGGGCCGGCGCCGCGGCCAGGGCGCGCAGACTCTGAGACTCGCTCAGCCGGTCGGCCAGCGCGGCGAGCAGGGCGCGCGCGAACGGGGGGGAGCGGCGGAGCAGGCGCAGGTAGTCGGCGCGCGGCATCGCGATCAGCCGCGCCGGGCCCAGCGCGCGGACGTGGAACGGGCGCGCCGGCGGGGTCTCGGAGTCCAGGCAGCCGAAGACGTCGCCGGGGCGCAGGACGTCGAGCATGGCCGCGCCGCCGTCGGCGTTCAGGGTCAGCTCGAGCAGGCCGGCGACGTCGAACCAGGCCCGTCTCTGCCCGTCCGGGGCGAAGGTCTCGCCGCGCTTGAGGACGACGACGGAGCAGTGCCGCGCGGCCTCGCTCACGGCGGCCGGCGCCGCCTCCCGCAGAAGGGGCAGTCCGCGCAGGAGCGCCGCGTCCTTCGGCGTCAGCATCGGTCCACCTCCGCCCGACTTCACGGTAGCACCGTTCCGGCCCTTTGTCGCGTCAAATCTTCCGCAAGGAACGGCTATGATATCGCCGTGGACTGGTCTCCGTTCGCCGTCTGCGCCCCCGACGAGCTCCCGCCGGCGCCGCGCGCGATCTCGACGCGCGAGGGTCTGGGCGACCGCCTGCGCACGGCGGCGTTCGCCGAGCGCCAGGCGCGCGAGGCCTTCCGATGGGCGGCCGAAGTCCTGGCCGACGCGCCGCCGGAACTGCGCGGGCTGTGGCGGCGCCTCGCCGACGACGAGGACCGCCACCTCCAGCTGATCCTGGGGCGCATGGCCGAGCTCGGGGTGGGCGTCGCCGAGCGGCCGGTCTCGGACCGGCTCTGGCAGTCCCTGCGCGCCTGCAAGACGACGCGGGAGTTCTCGGCCTACATGAAGACGGCCGAAGAGCGCGGGCGCGCGGCCGAGGAGAGCTTCCGCCGCAAGCTCGCGACTTGCGATCCGGTCACGGCGGCGCTCTTCGGGCTCATCGCCGACGACGAGGCCGAGCACGTGGCGCTCGGCGAGCGCCTGGCGCGGGACCTCTAAAAACAGCGGCGCCGGCCGGGGCCGCCGGCCGGCGCCAAATCTCGTCCCGGGGGACGCTTACTTCAGGACGGGCGTGACCTTCAGGACGTCCTCGAACTCGCCGGGCAGGACGTAGGCGAATTTCCCGGCCGAGGCCTCGATCGTGATGTCGGGGCGGCCCAGGATGTCGAGGTGGATGCGGAACGTCACCGGGCCCCAAGAGGCCGGGATCGGCGCGGTCAGCACCAGTTTGAAATGGCGCGCGTCGCTGAACAGGACCTCGGGGTGGCAGATCGGGCCGACCCAGGGCGACGGGGTCGTGCACTGGTCCTGGTAGGTGTCGCTGTTCATGTCGACGTAGGCGCTCTCGGTCTGGCCGGGCTTGAGGACGACGGTCTTGTCGTCGGTCGTGTTCCACATGTTGCCGACGCTGTCGGCGGCGCGGACGGCGGCGGCCGGGCGGGCGGCCTCGAGGACGGCGCGGGCGCTGACGCTCTGATCGAAATCGACGCCGAGGGCGGCGCGGCAGGGGACGGCGGCGATGAGGGCGAGGACGGCGGCGGAGAGGATCTTCATTTCGTGACCTCCAGGGGTTGGAGATATTGTAACACAGATCCGGTCGTTTGGGTCGTTGGACCCATTTTTCTTCTGGGCCTCCGGCGATTCCCGCTGGGTCCTCGGCTCCCTGACGAGGCGGCCCGTCCTTCCTATTCTATAGGCGCATGATCCGACGCGTCCTCGCGGCCCTGCTGGCGGCTTCGATCGCGGTCCCGTCCTTCGCGGGGCCCGTCGAGCTGGCGCGCCCCGAGGTCCCGCTGGCGCTGGCCGCGCCGTCGGTCCCGGTCCTGGCCGTCTCGCCGGCGGCCCTGGCGCCGTCCTTGGCCGCGCCGGCGGCCCCGTCGGCGCCGC
>JAGWRY010000307.1 GCA_028869495.1 Elusimicrobiota bacterium
GACGGCGCGGCGCCGAGCGTCGGGACGGAAAGGCTCAGCGGCGCGGCGACGGAGGGGCGCACCCCCGCGGCGCGCTGAAGCGGCGCTCCCGCGGCGGACCCCTCGGTCGCCGCGACGTCGAGGACTTGGGCGGAGGAAAGGGCCGGGACGAGGACGACGGCGGCGGCCAGCAGGGCCCGCAGGGAAAGGGAGGCGGCGTTCTTCATAAGGCCATCTTACCGCGCGGGGCGCGGCGGCCGTATGGAGCCAAAGTCCCCGACGAAGGGCGCGAAAGGGCCTAGGCGGGACGGGCCCGAAGGATTCAGCCGCGCCGGCGGCTAATCGTAGAAGGCCTCGACGCCGAGCGAGTAGACTTGGTCGTCGTAGCCCTTCGTCGAGACGTTCGAGTCCGCGCGCTGGAAGAGCGTCTTGCCGACGAGGCGCACGCCGGACCAGAGCTTCACCGACGGCTTGAAGACGAAGGTGTAGACGTCGTCGCGGCGCTTGGTCAAAAAGCGCGTGTCCTCGTTCGCGTACGAGCGGGCGGTGTAGGAGACGAGCCACGTCGCGCCCAGGCGCTCGCTCCAATGCTGGATCAGCCCGGCGTAGAGCGAGTGCTCGCGGCGCGAATAGTTCGGCCCGGCCGCCGAGAGCGACGAGAAGCGATAGCCGAAGAAGCCGTACTGCCCGCGCGGCAAGGGGCGCATCAGCGACAGGTAGACGGCGCGCGAGACGTCGTCGCGCTGAGCGTCGACGGGGACGCTGTCGTTCGCGTATTCGACGCCGCCCTTCGCGCGCAGGCGGCCGGGCCCTTCCCAGAGGACGCCGAGGCGGCCGGTGCGCGAGTTCGAGACGGCGCCGCCCGAGTCGCCGACCCAGTCGAGGCCGCCGCCGAGGTCGAGGCTCCAGCGGCCCTTCACGCGCGGGTACGCGTCGAGGGAGAGCGAGTTCTCGTAGTAGCTGAACGCCGTGTGGCTCTGGAAATCGTAGCGGTCGAACGAATAGTCGGCGTCGACGCGCAGGGCGTCCCCCCAGCGCGGGGTCGCGGAAAGGTCGAGCGCGGAGTGGACGATCGTGTCGGGGACCCGGGCGTTGCTGCTGACGACCGAGTTCGTCAGCAGGCGGTTGATGTCGTTGTCGCGGGCGACGGTGACGCCCGCCGCGACGCTCCAGTCCGTCTCGCTCGGCGCGCTCAGGATCGGGGAGGTCGGTTGGATCAGCGGCTTCTCCGCGCGCACGCCGGTCTGCGCGGCGGCGCCGGCGGACGCCAGCAGCAGGGCCAGGGCGCATTCGACGCGTGCGGCGCTCTTCATCGGGGCATCTCCGTGTCGAGGTTCAAAAGAGCCCCGCCCGTTCGCCGGCGACGGCGCGCGGGCGGGGCTTTCTCGGTGAAGCGACGGAACGGCCCTCAGTCGTCCGGACCGGCCTTCGTGTCGGCGGCCTCCTTGCTGACCCGGGAGTCCTCGCGCTCGATCTCCTTGTCCTTGAGATCCGACTCGGCCTCCTTCTGATCCCGGACGGCTTCCTTGCCCTCGCGCTCGGCTTCGCGGGCCTCGCGGCGGTTCTCGCGCGCTTCCTTCTCGGCGTGCCGGCGCTCGCGGACGGCGTCCTTGCCTTCGCGCTCGGAGTCCTTGTCGCGCTCGTGCTCTCGCTCGTGCTCGCGGGCCTCCTTGCGGCGCTCGGAGGCGTGCCCGCGCCCGGCCTCCTTCTTCTCCAAAGCCTCGCGCTTTTCGCGCCTCTCCTTGACGTGCTCCCGCTTCGGCGGCTTCGCCGCAGCGGGCGCCAGCGAGGCCGCCAGCAGGCCGAGGGTCAGCGCGCCGAACGTCGCGACCTTATGACTCATGTTTTTCTTCATAGACCTCCGTGAAGACGGGAGGTAGTTTAGCCGGATCGCCGGAAACGGCAAGGGGGGCGCCGGTGACTTTGCGCACACGGGCCTTCGGACGGCCCGCGGACGTCAGCCTTGACGGCGGCCTTCCAGGATCTTGAGGAAGGAGCGGCTGGCGAACTCCTCCGGGGTCAGGCCCACAGCTGCGGCCTCCTCGGCGGTGATCGCGCCGCAGTTGCGCGCGCGCAGGAAGTAGTTCAGCAGGCCCTGGCCGGTCGCCGCGTCGTCGAAGACGTCGCCGACGAGGGTCGCCTGCGCGGCCTTCTCGATGAAGTTCTTCAGGCGCGCGGTCGCCTGCGGCAGGCCCGACAGGAAGAAGGCGTCGACCGCCGCGTAGCGCGTCGGCAGTTGGGCCGGGTGCAGGTCCCAGCCCTGGTAGAAGCCGTCGACCAGCGAGGCGGTCGCGTGCTCGAAGTGCAGGCGCCAGGCGCGGCGCACCGCCTCGACGTTCTCGCGGTCCTGCTCGGCGGTCAGGTAGGTCCCGGGAGCGGCGCGGTGCGGCGGGACCGGCATCACGTTCGTCGCGCCGTCGGACAGCGTGACGCCGGTGCCGGCCAGCGTCACCTGCATGAACGACTTCGCGAACGAGCACGACGCGTGGCGCATGTGCTGGTGCGCCGCGGTCACGTTGCAGGAGGCGGTGTAGTCGTAGGTGCCGAAGTGGGCGCCCGAGCAGCGCCCGCGCAGGGCGTCGACCATCGCGCGCAGGGGGACGCGCCCGTCGGGCCCGACGATCGCCTGCGGGGCCTCGACCATCAGCTCGACCTTGATCGTCCCGGGGGCGAGCTTCTTCCTGCGCTCGAACGCGTCGAGGATCTTCGCGAGCGCCGCGGCCTGGCCCGGATGGACGATCTTCGGGAGCGTCACGCAGAACCACGGGGGCAGGCGGCCCTTCGTCTGGCGCACGAGGGCGGTCAGGAAGACGTCGAGCGTGCGCGCCGAGCGCGCGGCCAGCTCGTTCGAGAAGGTCTTGATGCGGATCCCGAGGAACGGCGGGAGCGTCCCCTCGTCGAGCCCGCGCGCGACCTCGAGCGCGGCCGCGACCGCGTGCCCGTCCTCTTCGGCGTCCGGGCGGTGGCCGTAGCCGTCCTCGAAGTCGATGCGGAAGTCCTCGACCGGCTCGCGCTTGAGCTTGTCGACGACGCGGTCGTAGACCTTGTGCGCGAGGGGCTCGTCGAGGCCGAGCGCGAGCGCGAAGGTGGCCGCGTCGGGCGCGTAGCGCGACAGCGAGCGCAGGGCCAGCTCGCCGAGCTTCTTGGGAGAGTCGGACTTGAACAGGTGCGCGCCGCCGTAGACGGTGTGCACCGGCTGGCGCCCGGCGAAGTCGCCGGGATAGCGCGCGGCGTGCGCGGCGTTGCGCTTGGACAGCTCGGTCAGGACCGGCTTCAGGGCGCGGGGCTCGAGGGTCAGGGCGGGCTTCATCGTCAGTCTCCTTTCAGGAATCGGATCAGGAGGCCGCGCGAGGCGGCCAGGCGGTACTCGCGCGTCGAGCGCACGTCGTCGATCGGCGACACGTCGAGGCCGAGCAGGTCGGCCGCGCGCGCGGCGGCCTCGGCGTCGAGGCGGCGGCCGCGCAGGAACTCCTCGGCCGCCTTCAGGCGCCGTACGGTCGGCGCGAGGCTGCCGAAGGCGAGGCGGACGTCGGCGACGGCGCCCTTCTCGACGCGCAGGAGGCCGGCGAAAACGGTCTTCGAGATCGCCTGCGCGGCGCGCGTGCCGACCTTGCGGAACAGGGAGCGCGTCCAAGGTCTCGGCGGCGCCGGCAGGAGGACGGACTCGATCAGCTCGCCGGGGGCCAGCAGGGTGCGCTTGACGCCGGTGAAGAAGGCGGCGAGCGGGACCTCGCGCCGTCCCGTCGGCCCGACGCAGCGCACGATCGCCTCGTAGGCGGCCAGCGGCGGGAACGTGTCGCCGGCGGGCGAGGCGTTGGCGAGGTTGCCGCCGAGGGTCCCGCGATTCTGGATCTGCGCGGCGCCGACGGTCGCGCAGGCCTCGGCGAGGAGCGGGAAGCGCGCGCGCACGTCCGGGTGGCGGCGCAGGTCCGCGTGCGTGCAGAGCGCGCCGAGCTCGAGCCCGGCCTTCGTCTCGCGGACCCGCCGCCAGGGCAGGCGCGAGAGGTCCACGACGGTCCGCCCGTTCAGCAGGCCCATGTTCCACGAGACCATCACGTCGGTCCCGCCGGCGAGAGCGAGCGCCCGCGGGTCCGCGGCCAGCGCGCGCGAGGCCTCCGCGGGCGTGCGCGGCGCCAGGACCCTCATCGAGCGCGCGTCGCCCCTCATGCCCGCGGCCTCTTCGCCTTCGCGGGCTTCTTCGCGCCCTTCGCCGCGGCCAGGACGGACTCGACGATGTGCTGGTAGCCGGTGCAGCGGCAGAGGTTGCCGGCCAGGGCCTCGCGGACCGAGGCGTCGTCGGGCCGGCCGCCGGAGGCGAGATGCGCGCGCGCGGCGACGAGCATGCCCGGCGTGCAGATGCCGCACTGGGCGCCGCCGCGCTCGAGGAAGCTCGCCTGGAGCTTCGAGAGCTTCTCGGGCGTCCCCAGGGCCTCGACGGTCTCGACGCGGCGGCCGGCGGCCTGGCAGACCGGGATCAGGCAGGCGTTGACCGGCTCGCCGTCGAGGAGCACCGTGCAGGCGCCGCACTCGCCCTCGCCGCAGCCCTCCTTGGCCCCGGTCAGGCGGAAGTCCTCGCGCAGGACGTCGAGCAGGCGCTTGAACGGCGCGCCTCGGAACATCCGCGGCTTTCCGTTGACGCGGAGCTTGATCACGCGTCCTCCGGTCCGGCGAGCGCGGCCAGGATGCGCTCCGGAGTCTGCGGGATCGTCGCGATCAGGCGCCCGGTCGCGTGGCGGACCGCGGCGGCGACGGCCGGCGCGGGCACGTCCATCGGCAGCTCGCCGACGCCCTTCGCGCCGAAAGGGCCGCGCGAGTACGGGCGCTCGACGATCGTCACGTCGAAGGGGGGCGCGTCGAGGCTGGTCGGGATCACGTAGTTGGTCAGCTGGGCGTTGGCCATCACGCCGTCCTTGTAGACGGGCTCCTCGAGGAGCGCCCAGCCGAGGCCCTGCGCGCAGCCGCCGATGATCTGACCCTCGGCCAGGCGCGGGTTGACGGCCCGGCCGATGTCCTGCGCGGTCGTCGCCTTCCGGACGCGGACCTCGCCGGTCGCGCGGTCGATCTCGAGGTCGGCGGCGAAGGCGGCGTACGAGTAGACGCCGTAGGCGTCGCCGCGGTAGGTCCCCTCGTCCCAGACGATCTCGGGCGGCTTCTCGTAGCGGACCTCGAAGCGGCGCAGAGGCTCGCGGCCGCAGAGGGCGGCGGCGGATTTTTTAAGGTCCGCGCGCGTCTTCGGGACGCGGCCGCCCTCCGCATCGAGCGCGGCCTTCAGCTCCAGCGCGGCGCGGCGCACGAGGCCGCCGACGACCATCGTCGTGCGCGAGGCGACCGTCGGGCCGGAGTCGGGGACCTTGTGCGTGTCCGGGGTCTCGACCTCGACCCAGTCCGACGGCACGCCCAGCGCGTCGGCCGCCATCTGCGCGAAGATCGTGTTCGTGCCCTGGCCGATCTCGGTCGAGGCGGCGAGCACGAGGATCCGGCCGTCGCGCGTCAGCGCGACGGCCGCGCGGCTGGCGAGGTAGACCTCGCCCGAGCCGGTGAAGCCGGCGCCGTGATGGCAGACGGACAATCCGATGCCCCTCCAGGTGGGCTTGGCGGGGTCGGCGTTCCAGAGATCGTAGTCCTTGCGCTTCTTCTCGTAGTCCGAGCGCTTGACGACGAGGTCGAGGCACTCCGACGCGCCGATCGACTCGCGCAGCACTTGCCCGGTGGCCGTGACGGATCCCTCGCGGTACAGATTCCGGCGGCGGAGCGTCAGGGCGTCGAGGCCCAGGGCGCGGGAAATCCTTTCCCAGTGGAGCTCCGCCGCAAATAATGTCTGCGGCGCGCCGAAGCCGCGGAAGGCGCCGTTGGGCGGGGTGTTCGTCGCGACGGCGCGGGCGCGCACGCGCACGTTCGGGCACTCGTAGGGGCCGGTCGCGTGCAGGGTCCCGCGCGAGAGGACGACGGCCGACAGCGTCGCGTAGGCGCCGCCGTCCATCACGACGTCGACGTCCTGCGCGACGAGGCGGCCGTCCTTGGTCAGGCCGGTGCGGTGCCGGACGACGGCGGGGTGGCGCTTGGTCGTGGCCGCCATGTCCTCGTGGCGGTCGTAGACGATCTTGACCGGGCGCTTGGCCTTGAGGGCCAGCAGGGCGGCGTGCCCGGCGATCATCGACGGGTACTCCTCTTTCCCGCCGAAGCCCCCGCCGGTGACGGTCTGGATCACGCGCACCTTCGACTCGTCGCGGCCGAGCAGGACTTTCAGCGCCTTGACGACGTAGTACGGGCACTGGAGGGAGCCGGTCACGGTCAGGACCCCGTCCTTCTCCCAGGCCGCCATCGCGTTGTTCTCGATGTAGGCCTGCTCCTGGTGCGGGACGCGGTACTCGCCCTCGACGACGAAGTCGGCGAGGGCGAAGCCGCCCTTCAGGTCGCCCTTTTCGATCAGGAACGATTTGAAGACGTTGTCGTCCTTGAAGATCTTTTCTTTGACCGACAGCGAGTCCTCGAGGCTCAGCACGGGAGGCAGGGGCTCGTACTCGACCGTCACGCGCGAGCGCGCCTCGTAGGCCTTCGCGCGGTCCGGGTGAGCGATCAGCAGGATCGGCTCCTCCCGGTGGCGGACCTCGCCGTCGGCCAGCAGGGGCTGGTCGGGCTCGATCAGCGTGACGACGTTCTTTCCGGGGATGTCCTTCGCGGTGACGACGACGCACTCCTTCCACGGGAAGGACGGGTCGAAGGAGACGCTCTTGATGCGTCCGCGCGGCACGCCCGCGCGCACGGTGACGCCGTGCCAGGCGCCCGGGACGTCCAGGTCGTCCAGATAGAGCGCGCGGCCCGTCAGCTTCTCCGGGCCCTCGCGACGCAACGCGCTGGTTCCCACGCTCGCCATCGCGGCCATCTTACCAATTCGCGCGGCGGACGTCAGCGCGCCGGCGCGCTACTTGGTCCCGTCCTGCCGCGTCATCCACGTGAAGTAGGCGAGCAGGTCGTCGAGGTCCCGAGGGGAGAGGTCGGTGAAGTCGGGCATCTTCGTGCGGCGGAACGAGGAGGCCTGGCGGATGAACGCCTTCAGGATCTTCGGGCGGCGGTAGCGGGTGATGCCGCGGGGGTC
This sequence comes from Elusimicrobiota bacterium, assembly GCA_028869495.1. GTDB lineage: Bacteria > Elusimicrobiota > Elusimicrobia > UBA1565 > UBA9628 > GWA2-66-18. The sequence continues at coordinate 7,076 of JAGWRY010000307.1, forward strand.
GTTCAGGTCGGGGCCGACGGTCCCGCCGTCGCCGCTCATCGAGTGGCAGGACAGGCAGCGGTCGCGGAAGATCGCCCAGCCGCGGCCGGCCGGCGAGTCCGCCGGAGCGCCGCGCGGCACGGCGGCCGGGAAGGCGTCCTCGACCAGGGCCGGCTCGATCGAAACGATCTGCCAGGGCCACGGATAGCCGGCCTTCGGCGTCTGGTCCTCGCCGAGCCAGACCAGGTAGAACGGGCCCGGGGTCTGGGCGCCGCGCCCGGGCAGGGTCTCCCAGCCCGGCGCGCCGGCGTCGGCGAAGGCGAGCATCGCGCCGTCCTCGGTCAGGCGCGCGACGCGCGCGTGCGCGCGGTAGCCGTCGAGCGACGAGAAGAAGTAGTCGCCGACGCCGTCCTCGACCCAGTCCGCGCCGTAGGCCGCGGTCAGCAGGTCGCGCAGCGGCACCGCGCGGTAGCGCTTCGCGCGCCCGTAGAACGGGTCTTCGAGCTCGATCGTGCGCGCGTCGGAGCGCCCGGCCATCTGCGCGGCGGTCAGGCGCAGGACGGGCTTGCCGTCCGACAGGAAGACGAGCGCCGGCGCTTCCTTCGCGGCGGCGGGGACGGCGAGCAGGGCGGCGAGGGCGAGGGCGCGCATCGCCGGATTCTCCGATATCGCGGGGCGCGCGCGCAAACGCCGCCGGGCTAGGGGCGCGCGGCGCGGCCCAGGCGCGTCTGCAGGCGCAGGCTCTTCAGCGTCGCGACGCAGGCCACCAGGTTCTGCACGGTGTAGATCAGGTACATCGCGAAGAGCGGCGCCGTCGCCGGAGCGACGGAGAAGACGCCGGCGAAGAGGAGCCAGCCGGCGCCGCAGAGGACGCCGATCAGGGCGGCCAGCGCCGCGAAGGCGGCCGCGTCGGCCAGCGCGCGCCGCGACAGGGTCCGCCCGGCGAAGCTCGCGCGCTCGGGCAGGAACGACCACGACGCGCGGAGAAGGCGCGACAGAGCGGCGCGCGAGGCGGTCCAGCACAGGCCCGCGAACGCGGCGCCGGCGGGCAGGACGAGCCAGAGCGGGCCCGAGACCTGGGACAGCATCGTCGCGAAGGACCAGACCCAGATCGTCTTCGTGCCGAGGAAGGCCCACATCATGCCGGACGAGGAGTCCCCGGCCGAGCGCTCGAGGTCCATCTTCCGGAGCTGGGCGTACATCATGTACGTGAAGCCGAAGCCGGCGAGGACCTGGAACGGGACGAGCAGGGAGGCCATGAACGCGACGCCGGGGACCGCGGACATCAGCGCGGGGCCGGCGGCGAGGGCCGCGGTCAGGACGGCGACGACGGCCGCGGTCTCGGCCAGC
>JAGWRY010000308.1 GCA_028869495.1 Elusimicrobiota bacterium
CCGCGGGCGTGCGCGAGCCGCACCTCGACGCGCCGGCGCGGCCAGCGCGGCGCGCGGCGCGGCCATTCGACGACGACGGCGCCGCGCGGGTCGCGCAGGAGGTCGTCCAGGCCCAGCTCGCCGAGGTCGGCCGCGCGCAGGCGGTACAGGTCGAGGTGGTGGACGGTCAGGCGCCGCCCGCGGTAGACGTGCGCGAGCGCGAAGCTCGGGCTCGACACGCGGCCGCGGTAGCCGGCGCCGCGCGCCAGGCCCCGCACGAGCGTCGTCTTGCCCGCGCCGAGCTCGCCTTCGAGCAGGACGAGGTCGCCCGCGCGCAGGGTCCGGCCGAGGGCCTCGCCGAGGGCCTCCGTGTCGCGCGCCCCGGCCGTGATCAAAGCGCGGCGAAGGCCTTCGGCAGGTAGTCGACGAGGTCGGACGACGCGACGCCCCACGGGGTCAGCTCCTTTTCGGCGAGGTCGCCGGCGGTCCCGTGCAGCCAGGCCGCCAACGCCGCGCTCTTGAAGCCCAGGTCGCCGGCGACGCGGCCCGACGCCAGCGCCTGCGCCCACAGGCCGGCGAGCAGGCCCGTCAGCACGTCGCCGGAGCCGCCCTTCGCGAGCCCCGGCCCGCCGGTCGGGTTCAGGGCGGTGCGCACGCCCGACGCGATCAGGGTCTTGTGCCCCTTGAGCAGGGCGACGCCGCCCCAGTCGCGGGCCAGGCGCTCGACGGACTTGACCCTCTGCGACTCGACCTCGGGCTTCGGGACCTTCAGGATCCGCGCCATCTCCGCCGGGTGCGGCGTGAACGCGCACGGGTGCGGACGCGCCTTCAGCATCTGCGCGACGCCGTCGGCCTCCTGCGCGGCGAGCACGTTCAGCGCGTCGGCGTCGACGACGAGGGGCAGAGCCAGGCCCGAGACCGCGTGCAGGACGAAGCGCGCGGCGTCCGGGTGCGTCGAGACGCCCGGTCCGATCGCGGCCGCGGTCGCGCGGCGGTCGCGGGCGTAGGCGCGCAGGCGCTCGAAGCCGTCCGGGCGGAAGACCCCGGCCGGGTTGTCGGGCAGGGACAGCGTCAGCGCCGACGGAACGGCGGCCGCGACGGTCTGCGCGACGCCGTAAGGGACCGCGGCGGTCACGAGCCCCGCGCCCGAGCGCAGGGCCGCGCGCGCGGCAAGGATCGCCGCTCCCGCCATCCCGCGCGAGCCAGCGACGACCAGCACGTGCCCGTAGACGCCCTTGTGGTCGCCGGGCTCGCGCGCGACGAGGCCCTCGCGCAGTTCGGCCTTGGTCAGCGGTTTCGAGGCCATGTCGGCCCCATCATACCAATTGGTCCGGGCGCTACGCGTCGGCGGAGGCGAGCAGGCGGCGCCAGCTGGACGGGATGTCCCGGCGCGGGTGCGGGACCAGCGCGCCGATCAGCGTCCAGCGCGGCTTGACCGGCCGGACCTTCAGCGGCATGCCGGCCTCGGACGGGAGCTTGTCGGCCTTCTTCAGGTTGCACGGCCGGCACGAGGTCACGACGTTCGTCCACTCGTGCGGCCCGCCGCGCGACTTCGGCACGACGTGGTCGAGGTCCAGCTCGTCGGTCGGCTTCTTCGCGCCGCAGTACGCGCAGCGGTGCCGGTCGCGCGCGAAGACGTTGTGGCGCGTGAACGCGACCTCGCGGTGAGGCACGCGGTCGTAGCGGACCAGGCGGATCACCTCGGGCACCGCGAGCTTGAGCCGCGTCGAGCGCACGAAGCCGGCCGGCGCCTCGACCCAGCCCGACGAGGCCGCGACCCAGGCCGAGAAGTCGTAGGGCGTCAGCTCCTCGTCGAGCGCCTCGGCCAGCCCCGTGTAGACGAGCGTCAGCGCGCGCTGCCAGTCCGCGACGGCGACCGCGCGGAAGCTCCGGTTGAGCACCAGAGTCCGGCTCATGCCGATAGGTTAACAGGCCGGGGGCGGGAAATCAACGGGCGCGTCGTCCATGCTCGCGGGCTTCCCGCCCTCCGCTCGAGGGGCGCCGTCCGATCCCATCCCCGTCGGGATCGCTCGGGTTTGACCCTCGCTCGGGGTCGCTCGGCGGCGGACGGCGGAATCGGGCGACCCGCCGTCCTCGCTCCACGTCCCGCCGGGGATGGGATCGGGCGGCGATGACTTGGGCGGACGGCCGACGCCCATGAGATCGTCGTTCGGCGCGTCAGCGCTTTTCGAGGACGGCCGTGTGCTCGTCGGGCCGCGAAAGGAGGAAGCGGCCGAACGTCCCAGGCTCGGCGACCTGGCCCCGGGTGATCTCCATCTCCAAGGAACGGAACGTCAGCGGGGCTTTCCCCGCGGCAATCGAGATCTCGACCCGGAACGCGTGGCCGTCGCTCAATGGAAGGGCGAGGAGCGCGCGGTCCTTCTCCCAAACCTGCGTCCCCGGAAGCCAGGGGACCAGAGCTCGGATCTCCGGGATCGACTCGGCGCCCGCATCAAGCCGAATGACCTTGAATCGGTCGACCGTCCGCGGCCCGGTCGGGGCGCTCCGCTCGCGCATATGCGTGAAGTGGTAGCGCATGACCCAGGCGTTCACCGGCGGAGGGACGACCGGCTCGGCGTCGACCAGCGAGATCCAATCGAACCACGGCTTGCGGTCCTCGTCGAGCCGCGTTCCCTTCTTCCACGACAGATCCGGGAACTCGCTTTCGATCAGACCCGCATCGGTGTACTGGGGCTGCGCAGGCGAGAACGCCAAGCCCAGGTTCGAGGCGCCTGGATAAACAACGGCTTCCAAGTAGACGCCCTCCCAATGATCGTCGCCGGAGACGACCGTCCTATGGACGGCGTCGCGGAAGCGATAGACGATCGGAGCCAAAGCGGCGAGTTCTTCCGCGGTCGCGGGGATGTAGAAGTGATCGAGGACCAGCCGCTCGCGGATCGAGGCCGTCCCCATTTTTCAGCGCGCGCGCACGGCGAAGGCGACCGCGTGCTCGCGGCCGTGCGACAGCGACAGCTTCAGGGCCGGGGCCGGGCGGCCGCGCAGCGAGACCGCGGGTCGGCCGTCGCGGCCGCGGCGCACGGAGATCGCGGTCAGCGGGACGTCGGCGCGGCCGAGGGCCTTGTAGACGGCCTCCTTGGCGGCGAAGCGCACCGCGAAGTGCGGCCACGGGTCCTTCTTCGCGCGGCAGTAGGCGATCTCGGCGGGCGAGAACACGCGGCGCAGGAACTTCGGGTTGCGGCGCGCGAGGGCGCGGATGCGGCCGATCTCGACCAAGTCGACGCCGACCTCCATCACTCGACCGTCACCGACTTCGCGAGGTTGCGCGGCTGGTCCACGTCGCAGCCGCGCAGGTCGGCGATGTGGTAGGCGAGCATCTGCAGGGGCACGATGTTGACGATCGGCGACAGCAGCTCGGGGACCGGCGGCAGGCGCAGCACGTGCTCGACGTCCGGGAAGTCGCCGGCGCCCTCGGTCGCGACGACGATCAGCTGGGCGCCGCGGGCCTTGACCTCCTCCAGGCTCGACAGCGTCTTGTCGAGCACGTGCGACTTCGTCGCGATCACGACGACCGGCATCTCGGCGTCGATCAGCGCGATCGGCCCGTGCTTGAGCTCGCCGGCCGCGTAGCCCTCGGCGTGGATGTAGGAGATCTCCTTGAGCTTCAGAGCGGCCTCGAGCGCGATCGGGTAGTTCACGTAGCGGCCGATGAACAGGAAGTGCTCCTTCTTCGCGAACTTCCGCGCGATCTGGAGGACCTGCTTGTCGAGCTTGAGCGCCGCGCGGATCCAGCCCGGGACCTTGACCAGGTCGTCGACGAAGGCGCGCGCCTTCGTCTCGTTCAGCGTTCCGCGTCCGACCCCCGCGTGCAGGACCAGGACCGCGAGCGCCGTCAGCTGGCCGACGAAGGCCTTCGTCGACGCGACGCCGAGCTCGGGCCCGCAGTGCGTGTAGAGCGTCCAGTCGGCCGCGCGCGTCAGCGCCGCCCCGACCGTGTTGCAGATCGCGAGGACCTTCGCGCCCCGCTCCTTGGCGAGCTTGACCGCGGCCAAGGTGTCGGCGGTCTCGCCGGACTGGCTGATCGCGATCACGAGGTCGTCGGGGCCGAGCGTCGTCTCGCGGTAGCGGAACTCGGAGGCGGTCTCGACGCGGGCGGGCAGGCCGACCAGGGTCTCGAGCCAGTACTGGCCGACCAGGCAGGCGTGGTAGGCCGTGCCGCAGGCGATCAGCTGGACCGTGCGCGTCTTCTTCAGGATCTCGGGGTTCATCCCGCACTCGCGCTCGAGCACGCCCTTCAGCGGGAAGAAGCGGCCGCGCATCGTGTCCTCGCAGGACATCGGCTGCTCGTTGATCTCCTTGAGCATGAAGTGGCGGTAGCCGGCCTTCTCCGCCATCGTGCGGTCCCAGGAGATCGTGATCGGCGCCTTCTCGAGGCGCTTTCCGGCGAGGTTGAAGAAGGTCACCCCGTCGCGCTTGAGGACGGCCATCTCGCCGTCCTCGAGGAAGACCGCCTTGCGCGTGTGCGCGAGGAAGGCGGGGATGTCGGACGCGAGGAACGTCTCGCCCTCGCCCAGGCCGATGATCAGCGGGGAGGCGGTCTTCGCGGCGATGATCGTGTTCGGCGCCTCGGACCACAGGACGGCGAGGGCGTAGGCGCCCTTCACCTCGGAGAGCGCCCGGCGGACGGCCTCGAACAGCAGCGGCTCGTTGAGGTCCGGCTTCGGGGCCGCCGACGGCGGCCGCAGTTCGGCGATCTTCTCGGCGACGAGGTGCGCGATCACCTCGGTGTCGGTCTCCGACGCGAACTTCGCCCCCTTCGCGACGAGGCGGTCCTTCAGCTCCATCCAGTTCTCGATGATCCCGTTGTGGATCACCGCGATCTTGCCCGAGGGATCGGTGTGCGGGTGCGCGTTCTCCTCGGACGGCTTGCCGTGCGTCGCCCAGCGCGTGTGGCCGAGCGCGACCGTGCCGCCGAGCGGCTCGTCCTTCAGGACCTTCTCGAGGTTCGAGAGCTTCCCCGGCGCGCGCCGGCGGTCGAGGCCGCCGCCGACGACCGCGGCCAGCCCCGCCGAGTCGTAGCCGCGGTACTCGAGGCGCTTGAGGCCCTCGAGCAGGAGCGGGACCGCGGGACGCGGTCCGACGTAGCCGACGATTCCGCACATATCTAGGAGCTCCTCTCGCCGCCGCGCGACCCGATCAGGACGTCGTTCGCCTCGCTCGGGTCGCCGGCCGGCGTCGTCCCCACCCGGACCGCGCGGGATTGACCCGCGCTTAGCGGTCTTCGCCGACCGTTGAAGTCCTGCGCGGCCTTGAAGCCTATGGCCGCGCGTCGACCAAATCCGGGCGGCGACGACGCCGGCCGGCTGGTCCGGATCCAGGTGAAGGACGCGAGGCCGGATTCGACGACGGCGAGCGGCGCGGCGCCCCGTTCGACGGCGTCGGACGCGCGGGCGGAGAGACCGAGTCGGCGGGCGGCGATGCCGTCGTCGGGATTTCGAGCGAGAACGGCGTCATGGCCGTCATTGCGCCGTAAGCCGCCGAGCGAGGCTAAGCGCGCCTCAACGGCGCGCGGTCCCGACGACGGCATCGCCGCCCGCCGGCCCCCGTGACGCCGTCCGCTGCCGTTCACCGCCGCCGCCCTAGTCGATCAGCCGCCGCATCTCGGACACCGCGCTCTTCAGCCCGACGAAGACCGAGCGCGCGACGATCGAGTAGCCGATGTTCAAGGCCGACATGTGCGGCACGCGCGCGATCGGAGCGACGTTGTGGTAGTCGAGACCGTGGCCCGCGTGGACGGCCAGCCCCATCTCCCAGGCCATGTACGTCGCCAGCTCCAGGCGCTCGATCTGCGCGCGCTGGCCGGGCTTCGTCGACTCGGCGACGTAGTCGCTCGTGTCGAACTCGACGACGTCGGCCCCGAGGTTGCGCGCGGCGCGCACGTTCGGCGCCTCCGGCGCGATGAAGACGCTGAGCTCGAGCCCCGCCTTCTTCAGGCGCGCGGCCGTCTTCGACAGGCTCTTGAAGTTGCGCACGACGTCGAGCCCGCCCTCCGTCGAGACCTCGCCCGGGCGCTCCGGCACCAGGCAGACCGAGGCCGGCTTCGCCCTCAGCACGACGTCGACGATCTGCTTGTCGTCGGAGAGCTCGACGTGCGTCTCGCCCTTCAGGCGGCAGAGCTTGATCAGATCCTCGTCCTGGATGTGCCGGCGGTCGCGCCGCAGATGGCAGACGATGAGGTCCGCGCCGGACTGGCGCGCGACCTGGGCCGCGGCGATCGGGTCGGGGTCGATGTCGCGGCGCGCCTGGCGCAGGGTCGCGATGTGGTCGATGTTGACGCCCAGCTTGATCCGCTGTTCCTTCATGGGTGAGCCTCCTCGGTCTGTCCGGTCTCCTCGAAATAGGTCCGCGCGATC
>JAGWRY010000309.1 GCA_028869495.1 Elusimicrobiota bacterium
CCGCGGGGGAGGCGGCCGGAGCGGGCGCGGGAGCGGGAGCCGCCGGAGCGGGCGCGGCGGCGGGCGGCTGAAGGACCACCGGCGGCGGAGGCGGGGGGCGCAGGAGCCACCAGCCCAGGCCTCCGCCGGCGATCACGGCCCCGAAGAAAGCGGCCAGCATCGGCTTGCGCCAGGGGAGGCCCTCCGCGGCGGGCACGGACTCGAGGGCCGGCTCCGCGGCGGGCGCGGCTTCGGCGGGGGGCGCGCTTTCCGCGAGCGGCGCGAGCGGCGCGATCGGAGCCGGCTCCGCCGGGACCTCGGGCTCCGCGAGGTGGGCGGGCGCGGGAGGAACGGGGGCGAGCGTGACGGGCTCGGGGAAGGGCTCGATCGGCACGCCGAAGGTCGGAGCGGGCAGCGCGACGGGCTCCGGGAACGCCGGCTCCGCGGGGACGGCGGGCGCCGGCGGCGGCTCGGCGGTCCCGTCCATGCGCGCCGCGCAGGCGTTGCAGTAGCGGGCGTCCTCGGCGTTCGGATGCGCGCAGCGCGGGCAGGGGACGGTCGGCGGCGGGGCGGGCGCCGGCTCGGGCGGGGCCAGCAGGGCCTCGCGCAGGACCGGATACGAGAGCGCGGGCTTCCAGTCGGCGCTGTCCGTGGAGCCGACGGGGCAGACCAAGGTGTCCCCGTCGAAGCCGGGCAGCTTCAGCAGCTCCTCGGCCGAGGCGGGGCCGTGGAACTCCTTGCCGTCGTGGGCGAAGAAGCGCACGAGTCGAATTGTAAATAAGCGATGTTACGTTGTCATTAAAGAAGGAAAATAACGTAGAATCCCGCCCATGAACCTTCAGCGCTTCCTCGTCGTCGCCGTCCTGGGTTCGGCCCTCGCCGCGCCCGCCTTCGCCGGCATCACCGGCAGCGTCTCCCCGAGCTTCGGCTCGCACAACTACCGCGGCGTGAACGCCGACGTCTCCCTGGACCTCGGCCGCCATCTCTACGTCGAGCCGATGCTGTCCACCTACCGCGACGACTTCTCGAGCGGCCCCTACTACAACGCCCACCTGCGCGTCGGCTACGACTTCGGCCCGCTCAGCCTCGGCGTCGTCGGCGGGGTCGTGCCCAAGCACCAGGGCTACTCGCAGGGCTCCTTCGGCGCGGACGCGACCTTCTCGCTGTCCCCGGCCGGCACGAGCCGCTCCCGCCGCATGGCCGGCCCGTCCTCGCAGGGCAACCAGACCTTCGGCTACGGCCTGGCCGGCGTCGACATCGGCGCGTCGGCCGTGCGCGTGATGCACTCCGACGACTACTACGCGTCCGGGACCGGCGACAATTCGGTCCAGCCCGGCGCTCTCCGCGCCAAGGCCTACAAGCTCAACGAGACGGACCTCTCCGCCTTCGCGGGCGCGAAGTTCCTGCTCATCGAGCTCAGCGCGCAGGTCACCAAGAGCGTCTACGACAAGAAGATCGACGTCGCCGGCGTGCGCCCGGCGCCGGTCCTGTCGCTGACCAACTTCGGCGGGATCGAGAGCGGCTACCCGGAGTCGAGCTACAACGTGAAGGCGAAGATATCGATGCTGCCCCTCGTCCACCCGTACGCGTCGTACACGCACACGAACTTCGAACTCGGCGTGCCGTCGTCGAACGCGGCCGAGATCGGCGGCGTCGTCGGTCTGAACATGCTCAGCGTGCGCGCCTCGGTCGGCCGCTACACGCAGAAGGGCTACTCGAACCGCAACTACGTCGCCGTCGGCGCGGCCCTGAACTTCTAACCCGACGCCCGTTCCATAAAAGAGCCGCCGGTCCCTCGCGGGGCCGGCGGTTTTTTTACGGACGGATCGAACCACGAAGACACAAAGACACGAAGAAAAACGGATTTAAGGGTTAACGACCGGCCGAAGTCGTTTGCCGTTCCCCTTTCCTCCGTTCTTCGTGTCTTTGTGTCTTCGTGGTTCATCCGTTTCCTTTTCCCAGGCGGTCACGGACCAGCGTCCGTCCCGGCGCACGAGCTCGTCGCGCTCGACGCCGGCGAAGGAGCCGTCCCCGCCGCGCGTCTCGACGCGGTAGTCGAGGCGCACGACCGCCGAGACGGGGCCCAGGCGCTCGAAGTCGAGGGAGACGACCGTGAAGCGCGCCGGGCCGTGCTTGGCGAAGAAGTCCTCCGCCCAGGCGCGGATCCGATCGCGCGTCATCGGGCGCGTGATCCCCGGGGCGAACAGCTGCGTCAGCGCCTGCGCGTTCCCGGACGCGAAGGCGGCGCCGACGTCCTCGTAGTAGGCTCGGATCTCGTCCTGCAGGGCCAGCTCCCGGTCGGAGACGCGGCGCCCGAAGCCGACCTGGACGTAGGCGCAGGCCGACAGGGTCAGCGCGGCGAGGGCGGCCGGGACGGCGCGTCTCACGCCCCGAGTGTAGCGCCGGGCCCGAACGGGGTCAAGGGCGCTGGGTCCGATGGCGGCCGCCGCGGGTCCCGAACGGCCCAGGGCAGGAACGCGCCGCGCGGCTACACTGGCTCCATGAAGAAGAGCTTCGCGGCGTCGTTGGCGGTCCTTCTCGTCCCGGCGGCGCTCGCCGCCCAGGTCGTCCCGACGGCGGAGCTCTCCGCCTCCCTCGAGGCCTCGGCCGCTCCGGCCGCGACCGCCCTGCCGTCGGCGGCCTTCGCGGCGCCGTCC
>JAGWRY010000310.1 GCA_028869495.1 Elusimicrobiota bacterium
CGGCCGAGGGCGAGCGCCCGGCGCCGGCCGACGCGGCCGCGAACGCGCCGACGCCGGCCGTCGCCGCGACCGGAAACGGCCTCCTGCGCGCGCCGACCGTCGCCGCGGGGCTGGAGGCCCTGCGCGCCGGCTCCTACCCGCTCCACCCGGAGGTCGCGCGCCTGGTCCAGGCCATCCGGGCCCGGCACCCCGGCCTGCCGATCTCGCCGGACCGCGTCTTCCTGGTCCACGACCGCGCCCTGCTCCAGGCCCTGGAGCTCCCGGAGGAGGCCGCCGGCGCCGCGCGGATCGTCACCGACGGGAAGACCGAGGTCCCCGTCGTCGTCATCGTCGCCTTGAACGGCGTGCCCGCCGACCAGTTCGTCGAGTTCTCCGTCCACGAGGCCGTCCACCTGATGGACGACGGCATCCTGCGCGTCCCGCACGACGCCCAGCTCCTGCACTTCTTCGCCGAGGGCTGGACCCAGAAGCGCGCCGTGGACATGGCCAACGGGGTCCTGGACGGCCTGGGCCTGGCGCGCACGCCCGGCCGCGCCTACCACAAGGAGATCGCCCTGATCGAGGCCTTCTCCGCCGCGCACGGGACCGCGGCCCTGGACTCCCTGGTCCGCACCGGCTCGGAGTCGGACCTGCGCCGCGCGCTGGGCCCGCGCTGGGTCATGGCCGAGCGCATCGCCTCGGCCCGGGCCCCGCGCGAGAAGCGCCTCAACGCCCTGATCGCCCTGGTCAACGCCGGCTCCTACGGCCCCGCCGAGGAGCGGGCGCTGGCCGACTACCTGAACCTCTAGCCGCCGCTTGGCCGGCGTCCGGGCGAATTGATAGGATGCGCGTCATGGACATCACGCGCGTCTGCGTCGTCGGCGGAGGCACGATGGGCAACGGCATCGCCCACGTCTTCGCCCTGAAGGGCTTCGAGACGACCTTGGTCGAGGCCAAGAAGGAGCTGGCCGACAAGGCCCTGGCGACGATCGCCGGGAACCTGGACCGCCAGGCCGCCAAGGGCGTCATCGCCGCGACCGACAAGGACGCCGCGCTGGCGCGCCTGAAGACCGCGCTCTCTCCGGCCCAGGCGAAGGGCTTCCACCTCGCCGTCGAGGCGGTTTCCGAGAACCTGGAGCTCAAGAAGAGGATCTTCCGCGATCTCGACGAGGCCGCCGCGCCCGGCGCGATCCTGGCCACCAACACCTCGTCTCTGCCGGTCACCGAGCTGGCCTCGGTCGTCAAGGACCCAAGCCGCGTGATCGGCATGCACTTCATGAACCCGGTGCCGGTGATGAAGCTCGTCGAGATCATCCGCGGCCTGCAGACCTCCGACGAGACGCACGCCGCGATCCACGCGCTGACGCTCAAGCTCGGCAAGACGCCGGCGCTGGCCAAGGATTTCCCCGGCTTCATCTCCAACCGCGTCCTCATGCCGATGATCAACGAAGCGATCACCTGCCTGCACGAGGGCGTCTCCTCGCGCGAGGACATCGACACGATCATGAAGCTGGGCATGGCGCACCCGATGGGGCCGCTGCAATTGGCGGATTACATCGGCCTCGACGTGTGCCTGGCGATCATGGGCGTCCTGCACGAGGGCTTCGGCGACTCGAAGTACCGTCCCAGCCCGCTCCTCAAGCAGATGGTCCAGGCCGGGCGCCTCGGGGTCAAGTCCGGCGCCGGCTTCTACGACTACCCGAAGAAATAGCATGGACTTCCAGCTGACCGAGTCGATGGCGATGCTGCGCGACTCCGCTCGGGAGTTCGCCGACAAGCGCCTCAAAGCCGGCGCGCAGGAGTGGGACGAGAAGGAGGAGATCCCGCCCGCCGTCTACAAGGAGGCGGCCGAGCTCGGCTTCTTCGGCCTCTCGGTCCCGGAGGAGTTCGGCGGCCTGGGCGTGGACCCGCTCGCCTACGCGGCCGCGATGGAGGAGCTGGCGCGCGGCTCGGCCAGCCTCCAGGTCTGCGTGACCGTGCACAACTCGCTGGTGGCCGCCGCGATCGCCAAGCACGGCACGGACGACCAGAAGAAGAAGTACCTCCCGAAGATGGCGTCCGGCGAATGGGTCGGCGCCTACTCGCTCTCGGAGCCCGGCTCGGGCACCGACGCCGGGTCGCTGTCGACGACCGCCGAGGACAAGGGCGACCATTGGCTCGTCAACGGGGCCAAAGCCTGGGTCACCAACGGCGGCTTCGCCTCGGTTTTCCTGGTCTTCGTCTCGACGAACAAGGCCGCGGGCTCGCGCGGCATCTCCTGCCTGCTCGTCGACAAGGGCGCCCCGGGATTCTCGGTCGGCAAGAAGGAGAAGAAGATGGGCCTGCGCGCCTCGGACACGCGCGAGCTGGCCTTCGTCAACGGCAAGATCCCGAAGTCCGCGCTGCTGGGCCAGGTCGGCGGCGGCTTCAAGATCGCGATGAGCCAGCTGGACTCCGGCCGGGTCGGCATCGCGGCCCAGGCGGTCGGCATCGCGCAGGCCGCGCTGGAGGAGGCGGTCGCCTACGCCAAGGAGCGCAAGCAGTTCGGCAAGAAGCTGTCCGAGTTCCAGCTGACGCAGGCCAAGCTGGCGGACATGGCGACCAACATCGACGCCGCGCGCCTGCTGGTCTGGCGGGCGGCGGCGCGGCTGGCCGCCGGCGAGAAATGCACGAAGGAGGCGTCGATGGCGAAATCGTTTGCCTCCCGCATCGCCAACAAGGCCTGCTTCGACGCCGTGCAGATCCACGGCGGCAACGGCTACGTGCGCGAGTTCCCGGTCGAGCGCTATTACCGCGACGTCCGCGTGACCGAGATCTACGAGGGGACGACGGAGATCCAGTCCCTGATCGTCGCGCGCGAGGTTCTGGGATGAAGCGGCGCGGCCCCGATCGCGGAGGCCGCGCCGGCGAGGCCGCGCGGCTGGCTGCTGAGGCGGAGGCGGCCGAGCGCGGACAGGACCTCCAGGCCGCGGTGACGCGGATGGCGCGCGCCGTCGAACTCGAGCCGCGCGACGCCGAACTCCGCCTGCGCCTGGCCTTCTTCCGCACCTGCCTGCGCGAGTACGACGAGGCGGGCGAAGACCTGCGGGCGGCCGCGAGGGAACTGCCGCCCTCCGACGCGCGCCCGGCGCGCGCCCTGGCCCATCTCGCCTACGTGCAAGGGCGCTGGGGCGAGGCTTATGAGGCGGCGGAGCGCATCGAGACGCCGTACTACCAGGACGACTTCCTGCGCGGCGTGCTGGCCGCCAAACTGGGGTTCGCGCGGGAGGCCGAACGCTGTCTGGAGCGCCTGCGCCCGTCGAACTCGGGCTGGCGGGACCTGCTCGCGGCGTTCCAGGCCGCCTTGCGCGACGACTGGCAGGAGGCGGCGGCCGCCGCCGAGCGCGCGGCGCGCGCCCCGAATCCGATCGAGCAGCCCGAGCGCCTGAAGACCGCGCGCGGGGCCTTCGCGCTCAAAGCCTGGCGCGCGCGCGCGGCTCCGGCGGCGCGCAAGACGGAGCGCCCGCGCGGCGGGACCTTGCGCCTGATCAGCCTGGGCGTGGACCCGCCGCGCAACGTGACCCTCGACGCGCTGGAGGCCGTGCGCGACTGCGACGTGCTCTTCGTCAATATCGCCAGCGACCTGATCATGGACCTGCTCGCCGTCTTCTGTCGCGGCGAGGTGCGCCCGATCAACTTCGTCAACGAGGAGACCCGCGAGCGCAGCGCGAGGCGCATCCTCGCCGCGGCGGAACCCGGCAAGATCGTCGGCTACGCGACCTACGGCCACGTGATGATGCTGGGCCCGCTGACGATCCTGCTGCTCCGCCTGTGCCGGCGCCAAAAGCTGAGCGTCCAGGCGTACGCGGGCGTCACGATCATCGGGCGCCTCCTGGCAGACGCGGGCGTCGTGCTCGGGGACGGCTTCGACGGCTTTCAACTGTACGCCGCGCGGGGGCTGGCCGCGCAGGGCGCGCCCCTGAATCCGCGCGCGGCGCTGGCGGTCTACCTCAGCGACGTCCGGGACGGCCGGCGCGACGGCTTCTACCGGCGGCTCCAGGAGCGGCTGTGCGCCGCCTACGGCGCCGGGCATGAGGCGCAGGTTTGGGGGCCCGAGGGGCTCGAGCGGCGCCTGAAGCTCGGCGCTCTCCACGAGGCGCGCGAGTCGCTGGACGGCCAACGTCAGCTGCTGGTGCCAGCCCTGCCGCGCGGCGGCGCGGCCGGCCTCCCCGGCTAGGGACGAACACGAGCTTCTGCCTCAAGGCTGCGGACGGCAGTTGCGCGATCCCGGCGAGAGGGACGGAGGTCGCGACGTCCCAGTCCTCGCGGCCTGGGCCCAGCACGAGCGCGCGGTGCCCGCGCGGATAGCGCGCCGCGACCGCGCGCAGGAGGCCCGCGCCCGAGCCGGGGCCCGGCTCCGGGTACAGGAGCAGGGGGACGGACGGGTCTATGCGGGAGACCTGCGACTCAGCCCCCACGGCGATGGCGACGAGGACCTGCGCGGAGGGGACCGGCCCGAGCGTCGCGCCCGCCGACAGCATCTCGCCGAGCGAGGACGGCGCGGCGACCGCGCGCACGGGGATCCGGAGGCGGCGAGCCCGCGCGACGGCCGCCAGCGCCAGCGGGCCGAAGAGCAGGGGGTGGCCGAAGGTCGCGAAGCAGACGGAGCGGCCGCGGCGGACCAGGGCGAGCATCTCCTCGACGATGCGCGGCGTGTCGTGTTCGTGATGGAAGCCGGAGCGGCGCAGGTCGCGGCAGAGCAGGCGCATCAGCGGCCAGAGGGGCGCGACCGCGGAGTTGACGAAGACGACGTCGCTGGCGCGCAAGGCCGCTGCGCCCTCGAGCGTCAGGCTCAGCGGCGGCGCGACGCCGAGGCCGCAGAGCGTCAGGCCGCGCAGACGAGACGACCGCGGGAGGCCGGGCCAAGCGCGGGCGAGGGCGGCGTAGGCGCGGCTCCAACGGACGTCGCCTTCGGGCTCCGCGAGGCGCAGGGCCCGTTCGAACGGGGCGGGATCGGGGCGGCCCTCGATCACGCCGAGATAGCCCTCCAGCCACGCGGCGTCCGCGGAGCCGGCCGGGGCCGGGACGGCGGCCAGGCGCCGGGCGTCCCCGGAGGCCGCGGCGGC
>JAGWRY010000311.1 GCA_028869495.1 Elusimicrobiota bacterium
AGCGGGGCGACGGCGGGGATCGCGGCGGCGCCCGCGGCGGCGGCCGCGGAGGCCTCGGCGGCCGCTCCGGCCGGGCCGGCGACGACCTGGGCCAGGGCGGCCTGCGGGAACGAGGCCAGGATCACGGAGAGAGCGAGGAGCGCCGCCGTCGGCTGGAGGTTCTTCTTCATAGTGGGGGCATCGTAGAAAAGCGGCGCTTTCCGGGCGCGGGCCGACGGGCCCGCGTCGGCGCGGGCAGAGGGCCCGCGTCGGCGCGGGACCTTCGACCCACGGGCGGGCCGGGCCCCGATTTGATAGACTGGCGCCCCCATGGAAATCGGCATCGTCGGCCTCCCGAACGTCGGAAAATCCACGACCTTCAACGCGCTGACCTCAGGAGCCGCCGCGGCCTCGAACTATCCGTTCACGACGATCGAGCCGAACGTCGGCGTCGTCGCCGTCCCCGACGCGCGGCTGGACCGCCTGACGGCGCTCTTCAAGCCGAAGAAGACGACGCCGGCCTCCTGCCGCTTCGTCGACATCGCCGGCCTGGTCAAGGGCGCGGCGCAGGGCGAGGGCCTCGGCAACAAGTTCCTGGCCAACATCCGCGAGGTGGACGCGATCCTGCACATGGTCCGCCTCTTCAAGGACCCGGACGTCGTGCACACGCTCGGCGGCGTGGACCCGAAGCGCGACGTCGAGGTGATCGAGACCGAACTGATGCTGGCCGACCTCGCCAGCCTCGAGAAGCAGTTCGACAAGGTCTCGGGCAAGGCCAAGTCGGGCGACAAGGCCGCCAAGGAGCAGCTGGTCCTGCTGGAGACGATCCAGAAGGGCCTCTCCGCGGGCAAGCCCGCGCGCGCGCTGGGCCTGGACCCGAAGGCGATCCGCGACTTCTTCCTGCTCACCGCCAAGCCGGTGCTCTACGTCGGCAACTCCGACGAGGTGCCCGACGCCGCGGTCGTCGCCGACTTCGCGGCCTTCGCGAAGTCGCGCGGCTCCGAATCGGTCGTCATCTGCGGCAAGCTCGAGAGCGAGATCGCCCAGTTGGAAGGCGAGGACCGCAAGGCCTTCATGGCCGAGCTGGGGCTGACGGCCAGCGGCCTCGAGCGCGTGATCGTCGCGGCCTACAAGACGCTGGGGCTGTGCTCGTTCTTCACCGCCGGCGAGGACGAGGTCCGCGCCTGGACGATCCCCGTCGGCGCCCGCGGCCCGCAGGCGGCCGGGGCGATCCACTCCGACTTCGAGAAGGGCTTCATCAAGGCGGACGTCTATTCCTTCGCCGACATCGACAAGCACGAGAAGGAGTCCGTCCTGCGCGAGAAGGGGATGATCCGCTCCGAGGGCAAGGAGTACGTCGTGAAGGACGGGGATGTCTGCTTCTTTAAGTTCTCCAGCTGACCGGATCGCCGCGCGCTGCCGCCACTTCGGGACCTGCGGCGGCTGCTCCCTACAGGACCGGCCCTACGAGGCCCAGCTCGCCTATAAAAAGTCGCGGATTGCGACGGCGCTGAAAGACCTCCCCGGCCTGCCCGCGCTTTCGATGCTCGGCGCGCCCGAGATCTGGAACTACCGCAACAAGATGGAGTTCAGCTTCGGCGACGTGTACCCGCCGGAGCCCGGGAAGTGGCTCAAGCTCGGCATGAAGCCGAAGGGGCGCTGGTACCGGATCCTCGACCTCGAGGAGTGCCACCTGCCCGGCCCGAAGGTCCCCGCGCTCCTCGCGGCGGTCCGCGAGTGGGCCGCGCGCGAGAAGGTCGCGCCGTACAACTCCCACAAGAAGGAAGGCGAGCTCCGCCACCTGGTCCTGCGCGAGGCGAAGAACCGTCCCGAGAGCATGGTCACGCTCGTGACCTCGACGGGCGCCGTCCCCAAGGAGTCCTTCGTCGCGGCGGTGGCCGCGGCCTATCCGGCGACGACGGTCCTGCTCGGGCGCAACGCGAAGGTCTCCGACACCGCGGTCTCGGACGCGCTCGAGGTCCTGTCCGGCCCGGGGCACGTCACGGAGACGCTGAAGTTCCCCGACGGCGGCGCGGTCGACTACCGGATCTCGCCGCATTCGTTCTTCCAGACAAACACGAAGGGCGCCGAGGTCCTCTACGGCCTGCTGCGCGACTGGTCGCGCGAGCTGGGCGCGGGGCTGATGCTCGACCTCTACTGCGGCGGCGGCGGGATCGCGCTGTCGCTGGCTGGCGCGGCCCGCCGGGTGGTCGGCGTCGAGTCGAACCCGGCCGCGGTCGAGGACGCGAAGGCCAACGCGGGACTGAACGCCTTGAGGAACTGCGAGTTCTACGGCGCGGCCGTCGAGTTCCTTCTCCCGTCGCTCCTCGACATGGGTCCGGACGCCGCGGTCGTGGACCCGCCGCGCGCGGGCCTGCACGCGTCCGCGGTGAAGGCCCTGCTGGCCTCGCCGCCGCCGGTCCTGTTCTACGTCTCCTGCAATCCGGACGCCCTCGCGCGCGACCTGGCGGCGCTCTCCCCGCTCTACGCGGTCGAGCGCCTCGCCGGCGTCGACCTCTTCCCGCACACCGAGCATGTGGAGACCGTTGGCTGGTTGAGGCGCAAATGAGCTATAATCAGATTTCCTCGGGCCGTCTTTTGCGCTCGTAACACAAAGGATAGTGTGCTGCCCTGCGAAGGCAGATATCCAGGTTCGATTCCCGGCGAGCGCAATGGACGGCTCGGGGCCTTCCGATGGTCAGACTCCTGCTGGCCGCCTCCTTCGTCTCCCACCTGTTCTTCCTGGTCGGCGGGATGGTCGAGATGGCGCCGCCCGACGAGGACGCCCTGCTGGAGCCCGAGAAGGCGGCCGGCCTCTTCGGCGTCCAGCTCGCCGGCCTGATCGTCGTCTGCCTGGCGGCCTTCGGCGCCGGCGGCCTCGGCGGAACGCTGGCGAAGTGGCTGACCCTTCCTCTGCTGGCCGCGCACGGCTGGGCGTTCGCGCTCTACCGCTCGCGCCGCGACGCGGCGAAGGGCTCGCCGGCCCTGCGCCGGTTCGAGGACGCCCTGTACGCGGCGCACGTCCTCGTCGCGGCCGCCGCGCTGATCGGCGCGGCCCTCGTCTAGCCGCCGCGCGGCGTCAGAAGCCGACGTTCAGGCCGGGGCAGCGCGTCTTTAGGAAGGCGGAGAGGCCGGCGTCGTCGAACTTGAGGACGGGGTTGCCGCTCTTGTAGGCGAAGATCTCGGAGTTCGTCACCGTGCAGGTCTGTCCCTCCGCGCTGCGGAACGTCGAGGCCGCGTTCGGCCGGCCGGCGGGCAGCTCGCCCAGCCGGAAGCCCGCGTCGAGCATCAGCCCGCGGTACTCCGGGATCTCGACGCCGCCGTCGTCGTCGCGCGCGATGCGCGGCGAGACCGTCACCGCCCCGCGGTCGAGCCCCGCGATCTGCGCGGTCGCCGGGTCGAACGTCGCGACGCCGCCGTCGGCCATCACGACGCGGACCGTGCCGGCCGCCTTGTCCGTCTCCAGGCGCGGCAGGCCGCGGCGCGGGAAGAAGTAGAACGAGCGCGCCGACGTCATGTCCGGCCCCTCGCCCGCGCCGTAGGAGCTGAACACCATCAGCATCCCGTCGCTGAAGACCGCGTAGTCGCGGTAGACCATGTCCGCGTTCATCGGATGGATCGAGACGAAGCAGGTCCCGTCGCCGAGGTCGTCCGCGTAGGCCTGCGTGTTCCCGATCGCGACCGGAGGGATCTTCGGACAGGCCGAGGCGGCGCCGGAGGCCGAGGCGCCGGCGCCGGGGAAGTAGGAGCGCCAGGCCTGGGCCGAGGCGAGGCCGGGGAGCAGGAACAGCGCGGCGAGGAGCGCGAGAGAGGTTCTCATGAGCCGATGATAGCAAGAACGGCGCCGGGCGGAGGCCCGGCTCTCAGCGCGCGAGCGCGATCTTTTTGGGCGGCTCGCGGCGGGCCTTTTTGTGCATGACCGCGCCGGTCTCCAGCCGCAGGACGGTCGCGGTCCTGCCGCGCACGCAGAAGTGGGCGTCGAAGTCGTGCAGGAAGAAGCCGAGGTCCAGACCGTCCTTGTTCTGCGACTTGTCGCGAGGATTGCGCGGATCCTGGCCGAGCAGGTCGCTCAAGAGCTTCTTGAGCCCTTTGATCTTCAGACGCTTCTCGGCGGCGGCGACGTCGATCCGGGCGCGGGCGGCGAAGGCGACCTTCAAGGTCGGGAAGGAGGCGTCCTTCGTCCAGCCCGCGGAGGCCTCGGGGACGCTGTCCCACTCGGGCAGGTAGGGCTTGACGTCCAGGATCGGCGTGCCGTCCACCAGGTCGATGCCGGACAGATGCAAGGTCGCGCCTTCGACCTTGACCAGGCGCGCGACCGACAGCCCGATCGGCGACGGGCGGTGCGGCGAGCGCGAGGCGAAGACGCCGACGGTGCGGCCGCGCAGTCGCGGCGGGTGGATCTTCGGGCGGAAGGTCTTGTTGGTGTTCAGGTGGAAGTAGGGCAGGAGCCAGACGTGCGAAAATCCCGACAGGCCGTCGAGCGAGTGCTCGGGCAGGAACTCCCGGCGGATCGTCAGCGTCGCGGTCGAGCCGGGGGCCAGGCGCGGCTGGCGGGGCGTCGCGAACTTCTCGCGCAGGCAGGAGCGCAGGATCCCGATCGGGCGCAGGGTCTCGGGCGCGGACACGTCAGGAGTCGACCTGCTCGAGGAGCGCGGCCGCGTCGTCGAAGACCAGGAACTCGGCCTTCAGGCGCGCGCGGAGCGCGGCCTCGCGGCCCGCGTAGGCGGCCTCGACGGCCTGCTCGCGCTTCTCGAAGTCGCCGAGGGAGGCCAGCCCCTTCGCGTCGCGGCGCGCGGCGCGGAACCACTTCTTCGGAAGCGGGGAGCTCCCGAAGAGCGCGGCCACGTCCGCGGCGGGGCGGATCGGGCTGACCTTTTGGAGCCAGCGGATCAGCAGGAACGCCGCGAACATCGGCAGTCCGATCCAGAACATGAGCGCGACCATGCCCTATTTTAACAAAGGGGTCAGGCACGAAATTAACTTTTCTGGAACAAAACGGGGGGCGGGCGCGTAGGGAGCGCGTGGAGATCGTCATCGAGTCGGCGGGCGCCCCGGCGGCGCTGGTCCGGCGCGCGGCGCGCGCGGCC
>JAGWRY010000312.1 GCA_028869495.1 Elusimicrobiota bacterium
CCTGGCCCTGGGCGCGGCGCCGATCGCGCGCGCGGTCGTCGGGCGGACGCTGACGCTGAGGCTGGGCCGGGACGCGATCCTCGTCGGTTCGCCCGCGGGGCCGGCCGCCCGGAGCGGGGAGGGGGGTTTTGCTATAATCGGTCGTCCCCGGGCCGGCGCGCTCGAGGCGGTCATCGATGGCAGCTCCCTCCAAGTCCGCAGACTCCTCCCGCCGGGCCTTCGGCTCGGTCCTGCTCTTCCGCCACGAGGCCAAGCCCGAGGCGGCGCGCGCCCTCGCGCTGGTGCGGCGCCTGCTGAAGGCCCGCGGCGTGCGCAGCTGGGTCGCCGACGGCAAGCCGAGCGAGGCCGCGCGGCGCGCGGACCTGGCGATCGCCCTGGGCGGGGACGGGACGATGCTGAGGGTCGCGCGCGAGGTCGCGCCGCGCGGGATCCCTCTTTTGGGGATCAACCTCGGGGACCTGGGGTTTTTGTCCGCGCTCGAGGCCTCCGAGTTCAAGCGCAGCGTCGACGCGGTGCTGGCCGGGCGCTTCGCGATCGAGGAGCGCTCGATGCTGACCGCCGAGGTCCTGCGGGGCGGGCGGCGGATCTTCGGGCCGGACCTGGCCCTCAACGAGTGCGTGATCCGCTGCGGCGACCAGGCCCGCGCGGTCACCCTGTCGACGCTCTCGGGCGAGCGCTTCGTCGCCGACTTCTTCGGCGACGGCCTGATCGCCGCGACGCCGACCGGCTCGACCGCGTACGCGCTGGCCGCGATGGGCCCGATCGTGGACCCGTCGCTCGACGTGACCCTGCTCGCGCCGATCTGCCCGCACACGCTGACCCAGCGGCCCCTGCTGGTCCCGGCGCACCTGCCGCTGGCGATCCGCCTCGGGCGGCGGCGCCGGCACGAGACGCCGCGCGTGCTGGTCTCTCTCGACGGGCGGCACGGCTGCGAGCTGAAGGTCGGCGACGAGGTGCGCGTGCGGCGGGCGCGGGCGCCCCTGCGCCTGCTGATGCCGCCGGGGCGGCCCTTCTTCGAGGTCCTGCGGCGCAAGCTGAAGTGGGGCCAGCGATGAGCGGCGGACGGCGTCACGGAGCTCCCGCGGGCCGGCGGACGGAGACGGCGTCGCCGGGACCGCGCGGGATCGACCCGCGCTTAGCCTCGCTCGGCGGCTTACGGCGGAACGACGGATGGGACGCCGTCCTCGCTCGAAATCCCGGCGACGCCGTCTCCGTCCGCCGATTCGCCTGGCTCCTGACCAGCCGTTCGGCGGCGTCCCTGCCCGGATTTGGTCGACGCGCGGCCGTCGACCGGCGGGCCGCGCACGGCTTTAGTGGTCGGCGGAGACCGCTAAGCGCGGGTCGATCCCGCGCGGTCCGGGCAGGGACGCCGCCGAACGGCGTCCCGAGCGAGGCGCGCGGATGCTGAGGACGCTGAAGGTCGTCAACTTCGCGGTCGTCGAGCGCGCCGAGATCGAGCTCGGCGCGGGCTTCACCGCCTTCACCGGCGAGACCGGCGCCGGCAAGTCGATCCTGCTCGAGGCGCTCGGCTTCCTGCTCGGCGCGCGCGGGTCGTCCTCCTGGCTGAGGGCCGGCGCGGCGAGCCTGGAGGTCGAGGGCGTCTTCGACGCGGCGGACCTCCCCGCCGACCTGCGCGAGCGCTTCGGCGTCTCGGGCGGGACCTTCGCCGCGCGGCGCGAGCTCGACGCGGGCGGGCGCACGCGCGCGATGATCCGCTCGCAGTCGGCGCCGCTCTCGGCGCTGGTCCAGCTCGGCGACGCCTTCGCGGACTTCCACGGCCAGCACGAGAGCCGGGACCTGCTCAAGCCGGGCGTCCAGCTGGAGCTCCTCGACCGCTTCGGCGGGCTCGACGCCGAGCGCGAGGCGCTCGCGCGCGCGCACGCGCTCTGGGCGGGCCTGCGGGCGCGCCTGGAGGCCTCGTCGATGTCCGAGGAGGAGCGCCGCCGCCGCGTCGAACTGCTGCGCTTCCAGCTCGAGGAGATCGACGCCGCCAAGCCCCGCCTCGGCGAGGAGGAGGAGATCGACGAGGCCCTGCCGCGCCTGCGCAACGCCGAGCGCCTGCGCGCCTTCGCCGACTCCGCGTACGGCCAGCTCTACGCGGAGGAGGACGCCGCGCTGTCGCGCCTGATGCGCGCCGAGCGCGCGCTCGGGGAGCTGGCGCGCATCGACCCGTCGGCCGGGCGCCTGCAGGGCGAGCTCGAGGCCGCGCGCCTGTCGGTCGAAGCGGTCGCGCACGAGGTCGGGGACTACCGCGACCGCGCGACGGCCGACCCGGCCGCGCTCGACGCCCTGCTCGCCCGCCAGGAGGCCTTGTCGCGCCTGAAGAAGCGGCACGGGCCGACGTTGGCCGACGTGCTCGCCGCGCGCGCGCGCCTGGCCGACGAGCTCGACGGCCTGGAGAACGCCGACGCGCGCCTCGAGGAGACCAAGCGCGAGCTCGAGGCCGCGCAGGCCGCGCTGTCGAAGCTCTGCGACGAGGTCCACGACAAGCGCCGCAAGGCGGCCAAGAAGCTCGACGCGGCGGCGCTCAAGGAACTGAAGGTCCTGGGCCTGCCGCACTCGTCGTTCTCCTGCGCGGTCGAGCTCGAGGAGGGCGAGTGGACGCGGACCGGCGCGGACGCCGTCTCGTTCCTGCTCGCGGCCAACCCCGGCGAGCCGCCGCGCCCGATCAAGGCCGTCGCCTCCGGCGGCGAGCTGTCGCGCGTGATGCTGGCGCTGAAGACCGTCTTCGCGAAGGCCGACCGCACGCCGCTCCTCGTCTTCGACGAGGTGGACAGCGGCGTCGGCGGCGAGGTCGCGCGCGCCGTCGGCGAGCGCCTGGCCGCGCTCGGCCGCGGGCGGCAGATCCTCTGCGTGACGCACCTTGCGCAGGTCGCCTGCCTCGCGCACGCGCACTACCACGTCGCCAAGGAGATCGCCGGCGGGCGCACGCGCGTGCGCGTCGAGCGCCTCGACGGCGAACGCCGCCTCGAGGCGGTCGCGCTGATGCTCGGCGGCCGCGCGGCGACCCCGGCCAGCCGCAAGCACGCCCAAGAACTTCTGGAGAACACCCCCGCATGACCACGAAAGTCCGCACCCGTTTCGCCCCGTCGCCGACCGGCTATCTGCACATCGGCGGCGCCCGCACGACGCTGTACAACTGGCTCTTCGCCCGCCATCACGGCGGCGAGTTCATCCTGCGCATCGAGGACACCGACGAGGTCCGTTCGACGCCCGAGTCGGTGACCGCGATCCTGGACTCGATCCAGTGGCTGGGCCTCGACTGGGACGAGGGACCGGTCGACGGGACGGCGAGCAAGGGCCCGCGCGGGCCGTACTACCAGATGCAGCGCGTCGCGATCTACCGCGAGCACCTCGAGCGCCTGCTGAAGGACGGCAAGGCCTACCGCTGCTACTGCACGAAGGAGGAGCTCGACGAGATGCGGCGGTTGGCCCAGCTCGAGAAGCGCCCGCCGCGCTACGACGGCCGCTGCCGGAGCCTGACGGACGCCAAGCGCCGCGAGCTGGAGGCCGCCGGCAGGAAGCCGTCGGTGCGCTTCAAGATGCCGACGGACGGCGCGACGATCGTCGACGATCGGATCCGCGGCAAGGTCAGCTTCGAGAACTCGCTCCAGCAGGACCTCGTGATCTGGAAGACGACGGACGGACCGACCTACAACTTCGCCTGCGTGATCGACGACCACCTGATGGAGCTCAGCCACGTGATCCGCGGCGACGAGCACCTGTCGAACACGCCGTCGCAGATCCAGATCTACCGGGCGCTCGGCTGGGAGCCGCCGGTCTTCGCGCACCTGTCGATGATCATGGGGCCCGACGGCGGCAAGCTCTCGAAGCGCCACGGCGCGACGTCGGTGCTCGAGTACCGCGACCAGGGCTATCTGCCGCATACGATGCGCAACTACCTGGCCCTGCTCGGCTGGTCGACGCCGGACTCCCAGCAGCTGTTCACCGATCCGGAGCTGATCGCGAAGTTCGACCTCGCCGGCTGCCAGAAGAGCCCGGCGACCTTCGACACGGTCAAGCTCCAGTGGATGAACGGGGAGTACCTCCGCGCCACGAGCCTCGACGAGGTGGTGAAGCTCGCCGGGCCGTTCCTGGAGAAGGCGGGCCTGACGGGCAAGCCCGGCCCGGACCTGAAGCGGACGATCGCCCTCGAGCACGAGAAGTTCAAGCTGCTGTCCGAGGTCCCGGAGCTGGTCTCGTTCTTCTACGAGCGCCCGGCGGAGCCGGCGCCGAAGGCCGCCAAGGTCCTCGGCGCGCCCGGCGCCAAGGACGTCCTGCTCGGGCTGGCCGAGCTGCTCAAGAACGGCTCGGAGCCGTTCGAGGACAAGGCCCTCGAGGCCCGCATCCGCGCCTTCTGCGCGGAGAAGGGCCTGAAGGCGGGACAGGTCTTCCACCCTCTGCGCGCGGCCGTGAGCGGGCGCACCGAGGGACCGACGCTGTTCCTGATGCTCGAGGTGATGGGACGCGAGGAAGTCCTCGCGCGCCTGAAGGCCGCCGCCGAGCGTCTCGGCTGAACCCCGGACCCAGGCGAGCGCGGGCCCTTTTGGGTCTTGCGCTCGGCGCGCCCGCGGAGCTATGCTGGACCGTCCCGGAACGGCCCTCGCGGGCTCTCCCGGCGCGACGACGGACCGATTTTAGGCGGAGGATGCCATGAAGAAGACCGCGAAGAAGGCCGCGACGAGCGCGGCCCGGACGAAGACGAAGGCCGCGCCGAAGAAGGCGTCGGAAGCCTCGTTCAAGAAGGAGCTCGCCTGGCTGACTCCGGCCAAGCTGAAGGACATCCGGAACAATCTCGTCGGGATGCGCGACGACATCCTGAACACGGTCCGCAAGCAGCAGGTCGAGGAGGGCGTCGACAACGGCGATTCCGTCGACCAGGCCAGCCAGTCGATCGAGAAGGAGCTCCTCTTCGAGCTGTCCGACAACGAGCGCGGGACGCTCGACATGATCGACGCGGCGATCCGCAAGATCGACAACGGGACCTACGGCCTCTGCGAAGCGACCCAGCGCCCGATCGGGCGCGCGCGCCTGGAGGCGATCCCCTACGCGCGCTACTCGATCTCCTACCAGAGCCAGCTGGAGAACAAGGAGATCGAAGCCGAGCCGGGCCACGACTTCAGCACGATCGGCGAGTTCGGCGGCGGCGGCGACTCCTGACGCCCCGCCCGTCTTGAATCCGTAACATTCCGGGGCTATCCTGCCCTCGGATGACCGACGAAGCTCGCGCGGCGCGGGGCGCCGCGTGAAATACTGGGTCTATAAGGACGCGCGCATCCTCGGGCCGTACGAGCGCGAGGACCTGTCCGGCCTGCCCGGCGTCGACGCGGCGACCCTGGTCTGCGCCGGCGAGTCGGCCTCTCCCGGAGAGGGGGACTGGCGGCCTGCCGGCGACGTCGCCGAACTCTCGGGCCTGTCCGCCTCGCGCGGCCTGTCCTGGTCGCCCGAGGAGCCGCCGTCGACCTTCGGCCTGCTCGACAAGCTCCAGATCGACGCGGCGGGCCTCGTCGGCGACGACGACTTCCCCGGAGCCGCCGAGGCGCTGTTCCAGGACGCCGACCTGCGCCGCTCGTTCGACGACCTGCTGTCCCCGCGCCCGAGCGTCGACGAATCGGCCCTGAAGCGCGCGCGCGACCAGATCTCGGAGCTGACGGTCCAGCTCGAGATGCTCTACAAGCGCGTCGCCGAGCTCGAGTCCTCCCAGACGCATCTGGTCCATCGCCTGGCCGAGAAGGAGCTGCTGCTGCGCCGCCAGCCGCCGCCCCCGCCGCCGCCGACGCTGGAGGCGCTCCTCGGGGAGGCTCCGCCGCCGGCCGCGCCTGCGCCGAGCCCCGCGGAGCCGTCCGTCCCGCCCGCGCCCGCCTTCGAG
>JAGWRY010000313.1 GCA_028869495.1 Elusimicrobiota bacterium
CCAAGGACGCGCTGGCGCGCGAGGAGTCCTGCGGCGGCCACTTCCGCGTCGAGCACCAGACCGCCGACGGCGAGGCCAAGCGCGACGACGAGAAGTTCATGCACGTCGCCGCCTGGGAGTACAAGGGCGAGGGCAAGGAGCCGGAACGCCACGTCGAGCCCCTGACCTACGAGAACGTCCACGTCGCGACGCGCAGCTACGCCTAATAAGGAGAGCGATCATGGCCGACAACGACAAGACGATGAACCTGACGCTCAAGGTCTGGCGGCAGAAGGGCCCGCAGGAGCCCGGACGCCTGGTCGAGTACCGGGTCTCGGACGTGTCCTCGGACATGTCCTTCCTCGAGATGCTCGACGTCCTCAACGAGCAGCTGGTCTCCCGCGGCGAGGACGCGGTCGCCTTCGACCACGACTGCCGCGAGGGCATCTGCGGGATGTGCTCGCTGATGATCGACGGCCAGGCGCACGGCCCGGACAAGGCCGCGACGACCTGCCAGCTCCACATGCGCCGCTACAAGGACGGCGACACGATCGTCGTCGAGCCGTTCCGCGCCGGGGCCTTCCCCGTCGTCAAGGACCTCGTCGTCGACCGCTCCGCCTTCGACCGGATCATGATGGCCGGCGGCTTCGTGTCGACCAAGACCGGCTCGGCCTGCGACGCGAACTCGATCCTGGTCTCCAAGCCGGACGCCGACAAGGCGATGGACGCGGCGGCCTGCATCGGCTGCGGCGCCTGCGTGGCCGCCTGCCCGAACGCGGCCGCGATGCTCTTCGTCGGCGCCAAGATCTCGCAGTACGCGCTGCTCCCGCAGGGCCAGCCCGAGCGCGACAAGCGCGCGCTGGCGATGCGCGCCGCGATGGACGCCGAGGGCTTCGGCCACTGCACGAACGAGTACGAGTGCGAGGCCGCCTGCCCGAAGGAGATCAAGGTCTCCAACATCGCGCGCCTGAACCGCGAGTTCCTGCGCTCGATCGTCTCCGCGGACTAGGCGCCGCGGCCTTCCCCCGCCGCGCCCGGATTGCTAACATCGGGCCATGCGGCTGGACGAGGACTTCGGCGTCTCCTCCGCGAAGCTGGACGCGCTCAAAAGCCGGATCGCGCGCCTGCGGATCGACCTGTCGCGCGTCGAGGAGGCCTTCTCGCGCGGCGGCGGCAAGGGCGGGCAGAAGGTCAACAAGACCGCCAACCGCGTCCAGCTGTATTACGAGCCGCTCGACCTGCGCGTCTCCTGTCACCGCGAGCGGCGGCGCTCTCTCAACCGCTTCCTGGCCTTGCGCGAGCTGGTGGACCGGATCGAGATGAAGGTCTCGCCGGAGACGTCCGAGCGCCTGAAGGAGTTCGAGCGCCTGCGCAAGGCGAAGCTCCGCGCGCACGCCCGCTCGGCCGCCAAATACGCGCCCCCCCAGGAGAACGCGTGAAGCGCTTCACGGTCGAGGAGGCCGAGGCGCTGATCCCCGAGCTCGAGCGGATCTTCGCCGCGATCGGGGAGCTGGCCGCGCAGGCCGAGGCCAAGGCGGCCTCCCTGCAGCGCCGCGACGAGGAGTCCGACGCGGTCGCCGCCGCGATCGACCGCTCCCAACTGCAGTTCCTCGCGCGCGGGATCCAGGAGCGCCTGCAAGAGATCTCGGCCTTGGGAGCGGTCCCGAAGGGGGTCGAACCGGCCCTGGTGGACTTCCCCGCGCGCCTGGCCGGCCGCGACGTCTACCTATGCTGGAAGCTCGGCGAGCGCGCGATCGCGCACTACCACGGCGTCGAGGACGGCTTCGCGGGGCGCAAGCCCCTGCCGAGGCGCAAGCCGTGAGGGGCTCCGGGCGTCGGGGCGCCGAGGGTCGAACTCGGAACCTCGTGGTCCCAAACCACGCGCTCTGCCAATTGAGCTACGCCCCGCCGGAGAACGAGGCGATTATACCAATCGCCGGAGGCCGCCCGACCCGGTTCGCCGGGCTCGTCCTCCTGCTGGCGGCGGCCGCGGCCGCCGCCGCCTGCCGGAGCCCGCAGGGCCGCCCCGACGCCCCTCCGGGCACCCCGGCCGGGCGCTGCCGGCCGGGGCAGACCTACCTGCCGCAATACGGAGAGTGCTACTAGGCGGGCTTACTGGCCCTCGGCCTCCGACTTGTCGGCCTTCGCGAACTCGGCCAGCCGGGCCTCGGCCTTCGCCTTGATCGTCGCGTAGGGGACGCCGGTCAGGATCTCGATGCCCTGGCGGACGTTCGAGACCGCGTAGATGTGGAACTTGCCGTCCTTGATCGCCTGGGAGACCTCGGGGCTCAGCTGCAGGTCGGCGACGTTCGCCTTCGGCAGGATCACGCCCTGGTCGCCGGTCAGCCCGCGCGCCTTGCAGAGCGCGAAGAAGCCCTCGATCTTCTCGTTGGCCCCGCCGATCGCCTGCACGTTGCCGAACTGGTCGGCCGAGCCGGTCACGGCGAAGTTCTGCTTGATCGGCACGCCCGACAGCGCCGACAGCATTCCGTAGATCGTCGTCGAGGTCGCCGAGTCGCCGTCGATGCCGCCGTAGTTCTGCTCGTGCGACACGCGGATCTGCGCGTGCACCGGCTTCTCGCGGCCGAACTCGTTGACGATGAAGCTCCACTCGTTGCCGAGGGCCTTGTTGAAGCTCGGCCCCGTCACGTTCGGGCCGGACTGCTGGTCGATCGACACGAGGCCGCCCTCGCCCGGGACCGCGACGAAGGTGATGCGCATCGGCACGCCGAAGGAGCCCATGACGGCCAGGCCGTTGATCTGGCCGACCTCGGCGCCGCTGGTCTCCACGCGGAAGACGTTCTTCTCATAGAGCTCCATCATCCGCTTGACGTGGACCTCCTCGCGGTCGCGCTTGGCCTGGAGCGCCGTGTCGACGTCCTCGGCGCGGACCTCCTGGCGGCCCTGCTTCTGCGCCCAGTACGAGGCCTCCTGCAGGAGGCCGTACAGCGCGCCGAACTGCGCGGTGAAGTACTGGTTGCTGTCGGCCAGGCGCGCCGCGTGCTCGAGCACGCGCCCGATCGCGCCGCGCGTCATGTTCATCACGTCGCCGGCCGAGCCCGCGACCGCGTGCTTCAGGAAGTTCAGGAAGCCCGAGACGGCGTCCTCGGTGATCTTGATCGTCGGCTGGAAGTGCGCGACGCCCTGGAAGTTCGCGGCGAAGTCCTCGTCGTGCTGGGTCAGCAGCATCTGGATCATCGGCGAGCCGATCAGGACGACCTTGACCTTGGCCGGCACGTGGTAGATCTCGCCCTTCATCGAGGCCAGGCCCAGGAGGCCGCCCTCGGCGATCTCCGCCTGGCCGGTGCGCACGGCGTTCATCAGCGCCTGCCAGACGCCCGGGTTCTTCAGCGCGTCCATCGCGCGGATGACCAGGAAGCCGCCGTTGGCCTTCAGGAAGGAGCCGGCCTTGAACGACGGGCCGCCGACGCCGTCGGCCTTCACGATGCCGACGCCCGGGATGACCATGTTGCGCTGGTTGCCGTCGGCGGCGCCGAACAGGCGCTCGTAGGTCGGGTTCTGCTCCCAGACGACCGGCGCGCCCTGGCGGCCGCCGTTGTCGGTCAGCACGCTGACGCGGAAGAAGTCCTCCGGGTCCATCGGGCGGGAGCCCGGCATCGGCTTGATGCCGTCGCCGCCCTCCTTGATCCCGAGGAAGATCTTGTAGTTCGACGCCGCGTAGTTCGCCATCTGCTGGACGTAGGCGATCACGCGCTTCTGCTGGCGGGTCGGCGCCGGGCGCGAGGCCTCGGCCGCCTTCTCCTCCTTCTGCGTCTGCGCGACGTACTCGGCCGCCTTCCGCTGGATCGCGCCCGCCTTCTTCTCGATCGCGGCCTTCGCCTCGGCGTACTCGGCCTGCGTGAACTTGCCGGCCGCGATCATGCCGGCCGCGGACTCCTCGTCCACCGGCTTCTGCTCGTAGGCCGGGACCGCGACGATGATCGGCCCCCGCGGGCCCATGCCCGCCTGCAGGGCGACGCCGAACTTGCCGAACTTCTGCTTGGCGAACTTCTGCAGCTCCTCGTTGATCTCGGCGTTGCGCTCCTCGGCGCGCGCGGCCAGGGCCTTGTCCGCCTCGGTCTGCGGGCCCTCGGTCGCGATCGTCGCGAGCTGGCTCGCGTACTGGTTGATCAGGGCGACCGCCGCCTGCTGGTCGAGCTGGGAGACCATGCCTTGGACCTTCTGCATCGTCTCCATCTGGGCCGACAGCATCGCCTGGAAGGCCTCCAGGATGCCGGGCTTCTTCTCCTGCAGGTCCGCCTGGGCCCGGTCCCACTCGGCCTGCGTGAAGTCGCCGGCGGCGACGTGCTTGGCGACGTCGTCGGCCTTCAGCGGCTGGCCCTCCCAGGTCGCGGCGATCAGGATCTGCATCCCCTTCTCGCTCGGCAGGGTCTTGAACATCACGCCGAACTTGCCGGCCAGCTTGATCGACGCGACCTTCGCGTCGAACTGGGCCTGCATCTTGGCCTGCTGGGCCTGGATCTGGGCCAGGATCTGCTGCTTCTTCTGTCCGATCTGGCCGGAGGAGACCGCCGTCGGCAGGCTCTCCTTCATCGCCTCGACGAAGCCCGCGACGCCCTCGGCGAAGGCCTTGCCGCGGCCGGGGGCGAACTCGAGGACCAGCGGGCTGTCCGGGTTCGAGAAGTTGGTGACCGCGACGAGGTCGTCCGGGGTCTTCATCTTCGGGGCGACGTCGCTCAGGACGGAGCGCAGGGCCATCGCGCGGCCGGAGCCCTCGGCGCCGGCGACGTACAGGTTGTAGTGCTGGGGCGCCATCTCGACGGCGAAGCGGATCGCCTTCAGCGCGTCGTCCTGGCCGACGATCTTCTGCGGCTCGCCGGGGACGTCCAGCGTGCTCTCGGGGAGCTTCTCGGCGACGGGGGCGTAGCGGACCTCGTTGACGGACAGCTCGAGGGACTTCGGGTCGAGCGGCTGGGGCGCGGGGGCCGGGACGCTCTTGTGGCCGACGACGCGCTGGACGGAGGCCGGCAGGAGGCGGGTCAGGCGGCCGAGCAGGCCCGCGCGGGCCGGGGCGGCG
>JAGWRY010000314.1 GCA_028869495.1 Elusimicrobiota bacterium
CCGCTGACGGCGCCGCCGGCCCCGCGTCCGGCGCCGCGCCTCGGCCTGCGCGAGAAGGCCAAGCGCGCGCTCGTCGTCCTCCTGCTGGCCGCGATGACGGCGACCAGCGTCTTCTCGGGCGCCGGCACCGCGCGCTTCGCGCGCGAGCAGGCGGCCGCCGAGCAGACCTCGTTCCGCATCTTCTACGGCCGGGACCTCTACGTCTTCGGCGACCATTACATCGACGACCGCATCCCGCTCTACGTCCTGCCCGCCTTGCGCCACTGGGACCGCCCGGGCCCCGGCGAGCGGGCCGACCTCGAGCGCGCGCTGGAGGTCCTGCGCGAGTCGCCGGACCCGAAGGCGGACAACCTCCTGCTGACGGCGTTCCGGCACGCGTCCCTCCTGCCGATGACGGACAAGGGCGTGACGACGCTCCTGCGCGCGCTGATCGAGCGCGACGACGAGACGCTGTGGAAGTCG
This sequence comes from Elusimicrobiota bacterium, assembly GCA_028869495.1. GTDB lineage: Bacteria > Elusimicrobiota > Elusimicrobia > UBA1565 > UBA9628 > GWA2-66-18. Next base: position 463 of record JAGWRY010000314.1, read on the forward strand.
ATGGACGCCGAGATCGCGGCCTCCGGCGACGACCCGGCCGCGGCGGAGCTCCTGGTCAAGATGGTCGGGATCGGCGTCCAGGTCGGCACGGACGCCGCGTTCGACAACCTGTTCCGCGTGCTGAAGAGCCCGAACCGGAAGGTCGAGAGCGCGGCCTTCGCGGCCCTCTACGGCGAGCTGACCGCTCCGGCGAAGGCGGACTCCTTCCTCGCGCGCCTGACCGCGGTCCAGAAGAAGTTCGCGAAGGACCCGGCCCTGCAGATGTGGACGCTCTATTTCTCGCTGTACCGGACGGGCCAGCCCGGCCCCGCGCTGAAGGCGGAGGACACGGACCAGCTCGACGACTCGGTCGTCGCCGCGCTCGAGGCCCTCGACCAGGCGAACGCGCCGCTCGTCCTGCAGGCCCTGGCGGCCGCCCGGCAGTCCGGGCAGAAGCCGCAGATCGCGCCGCCTCTGCTGGGCGGGGCGGTGCGGCTCGCCGCCGGGCTGGTGCAGGCCGCCCAGGGCGACGGCTCGTCCCCGGTCCCGCCGGCGCTGGCGCGGGCGGCGCGGCACGTCGTCGCCGCGGCGGCCAACGCGCTGATCGACGAGGGGCAGACGCTCTTCCCGGACCTTCACGAGCGCCTGCTCGACGAGGGGGTCCTGCCGCCCGACGCGGCCGACTCTTCCGAGATGGGCGATTCCTCGGCGAGCCCGGCCTACCGCGCCGAGTACGAGCAGTGGCATCTGCAGGCCCTGCAGAAGGCGCTCGCGGCGCTCTCGCCGCAGACGCCCGCCCAGCTCGAGTTCCTGATCCGCGCCTCGGCCCAGCTGGCGGGCCTGCAGTCCGCCGACGCGGTCGCGGGCGCGCCGGTCGGCGGGACGATCGACGAGAAGGCCGCCGCGCAGATCGCGCGGGTCGTCGTCGAGGGCTATCGCAGCCTCGGCGGGGCGGACTACGACTACGCGAAGGCGAACCTCCTGCGCGACCGGCTGATCGCGATCGGCGTCGCCAAGCCCTCGAAGGACGGCTACGGCGCGCCCTCGCCGGCCGACTCGGTGGACGCGGCGCATCTGGCCGCCCTGCACGACCTGCTCGTCGGGCTGATGCGCGACGGCGCGATCCGCGACGAGAAGGGCAAGGAGCACCGCTTCGTGCTGGCGGAGAAGGTCTGGCTCGCGGGCGCCCTGCGCTCGGTCGACAAGACCTGGCGCGAGGACTTCCCGGCGACGGCGCCGAAGGCCTCCGCGGCCGGCCCGCAGGCGGCCCTCGCGGCGCTCTCCCGCGACGGCGATGCGATGGCGCTGGCGCTCCTCGAGGAGCAGATCGAGAGCGCCCCTCGCGACGCGGCCTTCCTCCTCGCGGCCGAGCAGGCCTTCCTGGTCCGCCAGGAGCGGCCCGGCCAGGGCGGGCTGAACCAGGACGAGGCGATCGTCGTCCTGCCCAAGCTGATGGCGGCGCTCGCCGCCTCGCCCGAGGCGGACCAGGGCTGGGCGGAGGCCGCGCGCGCGGCCGCGAGCGGCCGCCTTCCGGCCAAGACCGCCGAGCAGCTGCGCGCCGCCTTGATGGCCGCCGCGAAGGCCGACGTCGAGGCCTACCAGGCGGCCTTCCCGGACCCGGCGACGCAGGCGGCGCTGGCCGCGCGCTCGATCCTGACGCAGGAGGACCTCGGCGCCCCGAAGGCCCGCGCCGACTACTCGCGCCGCCAGCTCGAGGCCCTGAAGTCGCTGCTCGCGGCCTCCGCGGCCGCGAAGACCGCGTCGCCCGAGCAGAAGGCCGCGGCGGCGGCCCTCGAGAAATCCGTCGGCGCCCTGCTGGCGGCCGCGCCGGCTCTCGGCGCGCCGGCCGGCTCGGCCGCCGCGGACGCGACGGAGCGGCTCGACGACGCGCTCCAGCGCCTCTACCTCAGCATGCCCGGCTCGGACTTCACCGACGACATCCGCGCGCAGGGCCTCGCGCGCTCGGACGGGGACTACAGCTCCGGCTACTGGCTGACGTCCTATACGCCGGACCAGCTCGCGCGGCTGCGCGCGCACCTGCAGGCGATCCTGAAGGCGGACCTCCTGCAGACCAAGTCGGACACGCACGCGCTGATCCCGCGCGAGCGCCGGGACCTCCAGACGGCGATCGCCGCGGCGGACGCGCTGAGCGCCCTGCGGGCGGCGCCTCAGCCCGGGACGAAGCTGCACTCGTTCGCGCCGCTGGCCCTGCTGGCCGCGATGCCGGCGGCCGGAGCCTGGGGGCTCGCGGCGGCGGCCGCGGCGCTGGCGACCTGGCTGGTCTGGAAGTACGCGTTCCGCGAGCCGGCTCTGGCGCCGGAGGCGCGCGACGAGGCGGCGCCCGGCGACCGGCTGGACCGGATCGGGCTGGCGTCGAGCCGGCTGGCGAACTCCGCGTTCTGGGGCTCGTTCCGCTCGCGCGCGCGCGACGTCGGCGGGCTCGAGTACGCGGAGTCGCGCGACTACGAGCGCGGCGACGAGGCGCGCGACATCGATTGGACCGAGTACGCGAACTCGGGCGAACTGCGCACGAAGATGTACGACCAGGAGCGCGAAAAGCCCTTGATCCTGGCCGTCGACGTCAGCGAGTCGGGCCGCGTCGGCACGCGCGGCGCCGACAAGCGCACGATCATCGAGGACGCGGCCGCGGCGCTGGCGCTGGCGGCCTCGCGCTCGAACATCCGCGTCGGCGCGGTGCTCTTCGACGGAGGCATCGTCGCGGCGATCCCGCCGCGCGGGGGCTCCGAGGCCGCGTCGGCGGTCGTCGACGAGATCCTGAAGCGCCGCCCGTCCTCCGCGGCGGGTTCGACCGACCTGCGCGGGGCGCTGGCCGAGGTCGCGTCGATGCTCGGGCCGCGGCGCGGCACCGTGATCGTCCTGTCCGATTTTTTGGCCGAGAACTTCGCCGAAGAGCTGATGTCGCTCTCCGAGCGCCACGACGTGCGGCCGGTCCGCGTGACGGACCCGGCCGACCTCGCGGCCCTGCCCGACGTGGGCCTGCTGCCGGTCGCCGACGCGGAGACCGGAGCGACGCGGGTCCTCGATACGTCGGCCGCCCGCGCCTCCTCGGCGGGCGCGGTCGCGCGCCGCGAGGCGAAGCTCGACGACGTTTTGTCCGAGACGGGCCACGAGCCCGTCGTCCTCTCCACCGAGGGCGGCGCGCTGGAGACGCTGACGGAGCATTTCAACCGCGCGAGCGCGCGCCGCAAGCCGTGACAGGAGCCAGATCATGAAGAACACCGCCGTCGTCCTCGAATCCGCCCTCCTCGGGGCCCTCGCCGCCGTCCTGGCGTCGGTCCTGCCGGGGACCGCCGCGGCCCAGGTCGTCCGGGCCCCGGAGTCCGTCGTCCCCGCCGCGGTCTCGGCCGCCCCCGCGGCCCTGTCCGCCTCGATGCTCGCGCCGGCCCTGA
>JAGWRY010000032.1 GCA_028869495.1 Elusimicrobiota bacterium
CCACCTCGGCCGCCACGACGAGGCCGCGGCCGATCTCGACGAGGCCCTGCGCCTGTGCGCGTCGACGCCGCCGCGGGCGGGGGGCTCGCGCCTGGAGGCCCTGCGCGAGGCGTTCGAGGCGGGCGTCGAGCGCGCGATGCTCGAGGATCGCCTGCGCCTGCTGCGCGCGAAGCTGCGCCTGGCGCGCGGCGACGCGCGCGGCGCGCGCGAGGACGCCCAGGCGGCGCTCGCGGTCAACCCGCGCCAATCGGAGGCCCTGGTCGTGCGCGCGAAGGCGGCGCTCGCGCTCGGCGATCCGCGCGCCGCGAAGGCCGACCTGGAGGCCGCGCTGGCCATCGAGACCGCGGCGGGGCGCCATGAGGGCTAGCCGCGGCAGGCGCTCCGCCTTCGTCGCCCTCGCCCTGGCGTCGGCCGCGCCCGCGGCCGCGGCCTCCGCCGGCGCGGTCGACGTCTCCTCGGGCGCGGTGATCCGGGCCGCCGAGTCCATCGAGGGCTACGTCAACCCCATCGAAATCAAGCGCCTGGGCTCGCCCGAGGAGGTCCGCCTCGGCCGGGAGCTCTTCTTCGACCGCCGGCTCTCGGGCGACGGGACGATGAGCTGCGCCACGTGTCATCGCCCGGAGCGAGCCTTCACGGACGGCCGCGCCCGGGCCCGCGGGCACGGCGGACGCGAACTCCCGCGCAACACCCCTTCCCTGTTCGGCGTCACGATCGCCAAACCCTACATCTTCGGCTTTTTCTGGGACGGACGAGCCGCGAGCATCCAGGACGTCGCGCTGACCGTGATCGAAAACCCCGCCGAGCTCGACAACACGCCCGAGCATCTGGCCGCCGTCCTCGGCCGCGACCCGGGCTACGTGCGCCGGTTCAAGGCCGTCTACGGCCCGGGCGGCCCGACGGCCGCCCGCGCGGCCCGGGCGCTTGCGGCCTACATCCGGTCGCTGGCGCCGACGCGCCCCAGCGCCTTCGACCGCGCCATCGACGACCCGGACGCCCTGACCCGGTCGCAAAAGCGCGGGCTTCTGCTCTTCGCCGGGAAAGCCGGCTGCAGCACCTGCCACTGGAATCCGGACATGACCAGCGGGGAGTTCGTGAACTTGGGCCTCAAGCCGCTCAAGGGCCTCCGCGACGAAGGGCGCTTCGCGGTCACGCGTTCCGACTCCGATCGCCGCGCGTTCAAGATGCCGTCCCTGCGCGACGTCGCCGTGACGGCCCCCTACATGCACGACGGCAGCCTCAAGACCCTGGCCGACGTCGTCGACTTCTACAACCGCGGAGGCGACCATCAGCCGGGACAGGACCCCAGGATCCGTCCCCTGCACCTGACCGACGGCGAGAAGCGCGACCTCGAGGATTTCCTCTACGCGCTCACCAGTCCGCCCTTCAAGACGCCGCCGCCGCGGCGCGCGGGCGCTTCCCCGGCGCCGACCGCGCTGGAGGCGCCCCGCTACTGGGCCTCGGCGGTCGAGGTCGAGCACGACCTCGAGGCGGCCGAATCCCTCATCGACGGCCTGAACGCGAGGCGACGGCCTTGGACGCAGCGGCCGGCCTACCGGGGAAAGCGCTGCGCCGAAAGCTTCACCCCCGAGAAGCTCGTCGCCGACGAGGCCGCCTACCGGTTCGACAAGGGGGAATCCGCCTTCCTCGAGCGCTACGTCTCGAAGGACGTGACCGACTATTTCAAGTACCGGGCCTTCGCCGAGCGCAAGCCCGGCCTCTGCGACGACCTCGACTACAAGGTCGCGCCCGGGACTTCTTATAGCGGGAGGTATTTCTGCCGAAGCTGGTTCGTCACGATGAGCCTGTTCGCCGGGCTGCTGGGCCCCCGGGACGCCTTCGCGCGGACCTGCCGCGAGGCCGCGGCGAGCGACGCCGCCGCGCGCCCCAAGGCCGGCGCCCTCTGCGCGCTCATCGGCGCGCATTTCGACGATCCGCCCGCGATGTGCGCGGCGTTGGTGCCGCGCTTCTTGTCCGAGGATTGGGTCGCCGAGTGCCGCGTCTATTTCGAGCCGCTCAAGGGGCGCCCCGTCGACTGCGCGCCCTTCGCGGGGGACCGTGAGGGTTTCACGCGCTGCGAGACGGTCAACGCTCTGGCCCGCGCCCACCGCGCGGGCGACCCCGCCCTCTGCGGCGGCTCGCTCGGCTGCCGGGTCGCCATGGGAGAGGGGGAGGCCGTCGCCGCGGAGCTCGCGTCCCGCATCAAAGCCGAGGTCTGCCGGACGGACTTGAGCCCTCGGCGCGGCGCGGCCGCGGCCAAGAAGGCCGGCGAACTGCTCGACCGTGCCCAGGCCCTGCTCGCGCGGGCCGGCGTCACGGCCTCCCGGTCCTCGGCGGCGCCGGAGCCGGCCTATAGGCAGCTCGACCGCATCGCGGGTTTGCGGGCGCTGCTCGTCCGCAACGGCGGCGGCCATTGAGCCCGAGTCCGATCGCATTTGTCTTCCGGGTTCGCGATTTGTACGATGTCCGTCGTATGAGCCGGTCTCACGCGTTCCGAGCGGGAGCCGCATTCTGCGGGGCGCTGGCGATGCTGGCGGCGTCGCCTCTTTCGGCGCTTGCCGCGCCTGCCGATCCGGATGCGTTCGGTTCCGCGCTGGTTCGGCTGCGCCGGACTCAAGCCGAGCTCTCGCGCTGCGTCGAGGCGAAGAAGGCGATCCTGTCGGAGCCCCAGGCGGCGGGCCGCGGGAACGCCGAAGGCGCCTCGTGCAGTCCCAAAATCAGCGTCGACATGGTCATGGTCGATCCCCTGCTCCGGGGGGAGGTCTCCGCCGACCTCATCGCGAGGCAGGTGTGCCGCGCCGTCGCGGCGCGAAGTCCGAATCCTTGCATCCCCCTGGCCGATATCCCCGGCAAACCCGAATCCGGGGAGCGGATGTGCAGGCGTCTGTACCGAATGATCTTGTTTTCCAAGGATTTGATGGCCGGAAGCCGCGGCGTCGGTGCGAGCTGCGCGGCTTGGTGCAGGCTGGCTCCGACCCTTCCTCCTCCCGATTTGATCGGGGAAGTGTGCGGCCTGATCGTCCAAAAGGATTATGTGCGGACTTGCTCCGTCATCGCGCAATGGAAGCACGCCCCGCGAGGATATGCGACGAAGGAATGCGCTTGGGAGATGAGATCGGTGCTGGGACTTGGAACGGAGCAGTCCTGCCGGGACTCCTACAGACCGGGAACCGATGTCTGCTGGGCGACGGCCCTCTACCGCCGTGCCCTGCAATCCCATGATGCGGATGCCTGCGGCGACAATCCCCTCTGTCGAGTCATGTCCGGGGCAGGCCCGGCCGCTTGCGCTCCGCTGGACGCGGCGATCGAAACCAGAGCCTGCGAAGCCTTTTCCCAGTTGGGGCCGGGGTCGAACGCCGCGCAGGCCCCGGCGGTCGGAGCGGAACGGGAAATCGGCCGGCTCGATCAGGATTGCCTCGCCGTCAGGAACAAAGCGGCCCGTGAGATCGAGGACGCGCGGCGAGCGCTCGAATCGCGGCGGCGCGGGTCCGCGCCCGACGCCGCGCGGCGGCAAAGAGCCCTCGCAGGACTGGAAGCGGCTCAGAAGCGCTTGGAAACCGCCTACGACGGCGCCGCTTCGACTTCGCATTCCCCCTGAGGGAAAGGGCCCGCGCGGCGTTGTCGACCGGAAACGGGATATGTAGTACAATGGCGCCGTGTCCAAGCTCTTCGCGGGGATCCTGGCGTTGTTCGTCGGAGCGCGTTGCCCGGAGATACGCCTCGATCCGCGCGTGGAGCTCAGCGCGGCTCTGCAACTGCTGGCGTCCACGCCCGATCACCCTCTCCCGGGCTTCCGCGACGATGGCAGCGCCTACGCGCTTCTTCTGAGTTCGGCCACGGCCGCCGAGCGCGGCCACCCCGCGGTCGCGGCCTACGCGCGGGCCATGCGTCGCCCCGATCCCGGCCGCTTGGCGTTCACGACGCCGGCGCACACGATCCGCCGCTGTCTCGACGGCTCGCTGCGCCTGCGGACGTCCCGCCCCGACTGCCGACGTTCCGGCCTGGCCTTCGCGGCGGCCGACTTCGCGGCACGCACGCGCTTCGCGGCGCTGATGCCCCGCCTCGAGGCGCTGGAGGAGCCGTCGCTTCTGGCCCTGCGCAGCGCGCGCGACCGCGCGGACCTGAAGTCCGTCTACGAGAAGTACTCGGGGTTAAGGACCGTCCCCCAGAGGGTCGCGCCGTCGCCTCTGCTGGAACCCGGCCGGGTCTGGAACGATTACGCGCCGCGCGAGGACGGGCGGCCGGCCCGGCTCCTGACGGTGATCAGCCCCGTGGCCGTCTCGACCGGCGCCGTGCCCGTCTCGACCGACTCCGCGGCCGCCTCGACCGACTCCGCGGCCGCCTCGACCGACTCCGTGACCGCCACCTCCGTGACCGCCTCGACCGGCTCCGCGGCCTTCGCCTGGGGGCCGGTGATGGTCGACTTCTACCGCGAGCAGGCGCACTCCGCCCTCGACGGAACCGCCGACGCTGCCGACGCCGCCGATGGTCCCCCGCCGCCGGGAGCGCCGCAGGCCTGCTACGGCTCCTGGAAGCAGTGCGTGCGCGAGCATGTCGCCCAAGGGATATCCCTGCGGCTCGTGCAGATCGCGCGCAAGACCGGTCTCCCGCCCGACGCCCCCGACGCGACGCTCAACTCCCTCCTGCCTTGGCAGGGTCTGGTCGCGAAGTGGCTGAAAGACGGCTACGAAGCCCACCGTGACCGCTACAAGACGCTCCGGGATTTCGTGCCGGTGATCGTGCGCCGCCTGCGGGCGCAGGCCGCGCTCCTGCCCGCGCGCAAGGAGCCGCCGCAGGCGGAGGCGGCGGCCGGGGCGGCGCGAGCGGCGAAGGCCGAGTCGGACGAGGCGCGCGGATTGAAGCTCTACGCGGCGAAGCGCTGGCAGGACGCGCAGGCCGCCTTCTCGGCGGCGGTGGACGAGGGCGGCGGCGCGCCGGCGCTGATGGACCTGGCGGCGGCCTTGCGCGCCGAGGGCCGGACCGGCCCGGCGGTCCGCGCGCTCGATCGCGCGGTCGAGGACGCGCGGAGCGACCCGTCGCTGGACCCCTACACCCTCGCGGACGCGCTGTCCTCTCGCGCGGACATCAAGGCCGCGAGCGGCGACTGGGCCGGGGCGGCGGCGGACCTGCGCGAGGCGCTTTCCGCGGCGCCGTTGGACTGGGCGCGGCGCGCCGAGACCGAGCGGCTCCTGCGCGGCGGCCCTTCGGGGCGCTAGATCCTCAGACGCCGCGAGCTCGGAGAAGAACCCCCCTTGACATGGGTTTACAACCGATGTATCCTTGCGAAATGAACAGGGGGACCCTCTCCATGAATCGTCGATCCCAGGCGGTGTTTTTGTTGCTGGCGCTGGTGACCGCGCTCGCCGCGCCGGCGCGAGCGGCGACATACCACATCCGCTGGTATCTCGGCCACAAGAATCTCGATTATTTCGAGGAAGCCGCCCGGGATTTCAAGAAAGTCGTCGAGACCGGCAGCAAAGGCGACATCGACGTCACCATCGTGCTCAAAGCGAACGACGACCCGCAAGGTCCCGACCATGTCTCCAAGATCGCCGCCGAGGTCGCCAGCGGGAAGATCGAGATGGGCCATTCCTTCCTCGACGTGATGGGCGATCCCCGGCTCCACGCGTTCGAAGCGCCCTACCTCATGCGCAACTACCGGCACGTGGAAGGCGTGATCGAAGGGCCCGTCGGCGCCAACCTCCTCGCCGGACTCCAGCCGCAGGGCCTCAAGGGCCTCTCGTTCACCTTCAGCGGAGGGGCCAACGGCATCGCGACGGTGGACCGCCCGCTGCGCACCCCCGAGGATCTCAAAGGCCTCAAGATCGGCTGCTACGGGGACAGCGTGGACCAGGCCTGGCTCAAGAGCCTGGGAGCGATCCCGGTCCCGATCGGCCGCCATCTCGGTTCGATCGCGAGCATGGCGCGCCGCGGTCAGCTCGACGGCGTCATCATCACCTGGCGCAACTTCGAGCGGGAGTCTCTCGACACCGCCTTCAACTACTTCAACCTCCCGAATTCGTCGTATCTGCTGACCGTGACCTACATCAATAAGAAATACTTCGAGAGCATGCCGAAGGCCTATCGCGACCTGATCTCGAAGGCCTCGATCGAGGCCGCTCGCGTCGAGAGAGCGCGAACGATCGAGCTCAACGAGGACGCCCGGCGCGAGGAGGTGAGCAAGGGGGTTCGCGCCGTTTACTTGACGGACGCCAACCGCCGGCGGTTCGTCGCGGCCCTCAAGCCCGTCTACAAGAACGTGATCGACGGCGTTCTCGGCCGCGCCCTCATCCAGAAGATCGAGAACACGAAGGACGCCCCCGAAAACCCGTTGATTCCGGAGGCCCTCGCGCGGTCGACGCAGCTCGCGAAAGCGCTCAAGGCCTCGGAGTGAGCGGGATTCTCGGGATCGCGCTCCTCCTGCTCGCCGCGGGAGCGTCGGGCGCCGCCGTCGGCGGCACCTCCGGGGCGCTGAGGGAAGGAGTCACGGCCGCGCTCAACGGCGCCAATCCGTGGCGAGCCATGCGCCTCGCCGAGCAATGGGCCGCTCTGCCGGGACTGCCGTCCTCCGAGCGCGCCGACGCCCTGATCGAGGACGCGCAGGCGCGAGCGATGGTCGGCGACTATGCCGGAGCCGCGCTCGCGCTGCGGCAGGCGCTGAAGGCGCGGCCCGGCGATGCCGTCGCCTCCTTCCTGCTCGCGCAGGCGACGCGCGAGCACCCCGCGCGGGCCCTGCGCAGCGCGGAGCGTGCGGCCCGCGCTTCGGGCGCTCCCGGCCGCCGGGCCGCCGCGTATCGTTTGGCCGCGGAGATACGCCTCGATCTCGGGGATCTCCCGGGGGCTCGGGACGACGTGGCGAAGGCCCTGAAGTTGGCGCCCGACGACCTGGACGCGCTCGTCCTCGCGGCGCACCTGCGCGCCGATCCGAAGCAGGCGCGTCAAGCGGCGCTCGCCGCCTGCGCCGCGGCCGACGGACAGCCGTCCTGGCGCCGCGCGGCCGCCGAGCGCGTCTGCGCGCGCGTCCTGACCGACCTCAAGGACTACCCCGCGGCGATGGCGGCCGCGGGGCGCGCCCTGGCCCTCGACGAGGACGATTCCGACACCTTGCGCGTGATCCTCCGGATCAAGAAGCTGGATCCTTCCCAGAGCCTGCCGCACGGGGGCGCGGTCGTCTCCGACCGGCCCGTGACCGAGGTCCAGGCGCGGCGCGCGCTGAAAGACGACCCCGACGATCTGGCCGCCTTAAGCAGGCTCGTCGCGGCGGAACAGGCCGCCGGCCGAAAGGCGGCGGCGGCGAAGCTCGCCGAGCGCTTCACCGCCGCGATCCTCCTGTCCCCCGAGTGGCAGCGGCTCGACGCCTACCGGCAGAGCGCCCGGCAGTGGCTCCAGCTCGGCGACGCCGGAATGGCGCTCGCGAGCATGGAGCGCGCCGAGGACCTCGACACCGCGTCCGTCCCCAACGAGAGGCTCGTCGGACGGGTCATGGGCCGTTATTTCCCCGGCGCCGTCTCCGAGGCTTACGGCGACGCGGCGCAGCTGCGCGTCGCGATCGGCGACCCGGCCGGCGCGGACGCGACCTTGGAGCGCGGCCTGAAGCTCTGTCCCGACAGTCAGGAATTCCTGCGGCTCCTGGCCGAGCGCAAGCTCGCCGAATCGAAGCCTCGCGAGGCCCTCCCGTACGCCGAGCAGATGGTCGCGCTCGCAAAGAAGGCCGCCAATCCCGCCTATTGGAATCCGGATAAGCAGGGTCTGGTCTCGGGCGGCGACGGCGCGAAGCAGGGCGACCTGCAAAATGCGCGGCAGTTGCTGGCGACGGTGCGCAAGGCGATCGCCGGCGGCTCCGGGGGTTCCGGCAATTTTCGCGACTGATTCTCCGCTCGACAGGGGAAGGATTGGGGGTGCATTCTCTTTATGAACAAATCGCATCATTCGGAGCCGTCGAAGGGCGTCCTCCGCGGCGCGGCCCTCTCGGGTCTTTTGCTTCTTTCGGCGGGGGGATTCAGCGCGGCTTCTACGACAGCCGGCGCCAAGCCGCGGATCATCAGTTGGCTCGTCGCGCATGACCGGCACGACAAGGACTTCAACGGCATAAACCAGAAATTCGCCGACGAGCTTTACCGCCGATCGGACGGCAGGCTGAAGATCAAGTTCGTCGTCCCGAACGTTCCCGAGAGCCTGTTGGATTCCTACGCCTACCGGCACATCCTCAAGGGCGACGTGGACATGAGCCAGTTCGGCGCGACGGCCGCGCACGTGAGCATCTTCGACATGCCCTTCGTGTTCCGGAGTTATCCGCAGGCGGAGATGGTGTTTCGCGGTCCCATCGGCGCGCGCCTCCTGAGCAGCATCGCCGAGTCGTCCGGCGGGAAATTGCGCGGAATGGGCTTCACCTACAGCGGGGGATTCCGGATCCTCGTGGGCGCGGTCCCGCTGCGCCGCCTGTCCGATTTTAAAGGCGTGCGGATGCGCCGGGGAGGGGGGGGCACCTACCTGGACGACCTCCTGACCCCCTTGGGCGTGAAATTGGTGCCTCCGGGTCCGAGCGCGCTGAACGACCCGATTGCGGGAATCGTTCGCGGCAAATTGGACCTTGAAGAAACCGAGGTCAATCGTTTGGCGTTCATTTTGCGGGTCCACCCGGAATTGCGCAAGAGGGTCAAGTACATCAATCTCACGGATCACCGCATGCTGGTGACCGCGCTCGTCGCCAACGAGAAGTTCTTCGACAGCTTGAGCCCGCGCGATCAGCGCGTACTGACTCAGGTGATGCAGGAGCTGTCCGTGGCCGAAAGGAAACTCTCCGTCAGGCTGGTCAATCGGAATCTCGCGCAGATGACCCGGTACGGCTCGACGGTGGTGACGATGAGCCCGTCCGAAAAGGAAAAGTTCGTGGCGGCGGGCAATGTCGTGTTGAACAGGTTCACCGCCCTTCATTCGTTGGTGGAGGAGATTCGGGCCCTGCCGACGGACGGCCGGCTGGCGCGCCGATGATGCTCCGGCTCTGAGCCTCTCGCGCGATTCGCGCGGCCCGCATCGGAGGGGGGCGCCGGGAGAGGCGGCGCGCTTAAAACTGCGGCTCGGGCGTGAGAAGCTCGAAGTCCGGGAGTTCGCGCTGCGAGGGCGGCAGATCGCAGTACGTATTCACCGCCTCTTCCCCCGCCTTCACGCATGCAGCTTTCCCTTCGAACAGGGCCGCGCACATCAGATCCCCCGGCAAGCACAACTCCTCGTCTCCGGCCTGGAGCGCGGCGATGGCCGCGGCTTTGGAAAGGCACTCCTGCCGAATATGGGCGACGGGAATCTTCCGACAGGCGTCGCGCCCCACGAGATAGTTGAAAAGCCCCGCTTTGACCGCGCGCCGGATCGCTCGCGGGATCGCCTTGCCCTCCAATCGTTTGGTCCGGAAAATCCTGATCGAGGCGTCGATGAGCTGCGCGGGCGTAACTCTCTTGACGCCGTGCAGGATTCGTTTCGCGTAAGGCAGCAGTTGGGAGCGAGGGGCGCCGGCCACCAGAGACGCGAGGAAAAGATAGCCCGCGGCGCGGGAGGTGCAGACGCCGAACTCATAGTCGTAATGGATTTTGCCGTCCCCGCCCACGTACGTGTAGGACCGGTCCCCCGCCCGGACTTTCGCCTTCGACCCCGGGCCGCCGGGGAACGCGGAGCAATATAAATCGCTCCGCTCGACCAATTCTCGACACGTGGCGAAGTTGAAGAGGCCGCCGACGGAATGACGGGAAAATTGTTGAAGATAGACCAGATCCTCAGGGGTCACGTCGCGGCGGCACTGCGCCGTCCAGGCGGCGGTCGGCGGATGATCGCGGGAGAACGGCGGCCCCGCCTGGGCCCAAGCTCCGCCCGGCTGCGCCTGCGACGCCGCGATCAACAGCAGAGCGGCCCACTTCGCGGGGAGCGGATGGACCCAGCCCTTCGTCCGGCGGGGCCCGCGACCAAGCGCGCTCGTTGGGGCGCTCATTCGGCTATCCAACCCGGCCCGGCTCTCATAACCCCCCAATGCCTCATCGGAGCGGCGCGACGCCGCTGTATGCTGATTTTACCTTTTTCGTCCAGCGTATTTTAATCTTGGCCGCCACTCCTGCCGGCGTGTCCGCGGAGACCTCGGCCGGCGCTTGCCGACCCGGCGCGCCGGTGCTATAATTCGGAACGACCGGCGCGGCTCTTGCGCCCCGCACGGAGGACTGCATGTCGAGACGATCCGCCTGGACTCGCCGCCTGCTCGTCGGCCTGCTGTCGACGGCCTCCGTCTGGGCCTCGGCGCAGCCCCTGCCGCTGTCGATGCCGTCCTCGGGCGGCCAACCGGGGAACGCGGGGCCGGCGCCCCGCGTCAGCATCCGGGAACGGATCAAGACGAATCTCGCCGACGCCCGGAAGAAGATCGACCGCTACGCCGCCCTGGTCGAGCGCTACAGGAGCGGCCGGGCGTCCAACCGGACCGTGGGCGCCGAATTCGAGTCGCAGTGCGCTGCCCAAACGAAGCTGTCCCAGGTGCTGTCGTCCCCGTTGGTCTCCGATAAGTCCGTCGGGCCGGCGGCGCAGAGCTACGTGACCTGCCTGGCTCTCTCCGACAACTCGACCGGCGACTGCGCTCTCCTGTCGGCCGGCGGCACGGGCGCGGCGCCGTTGTCCGACGCCTGCTCGGCGAGGGTGGCCTACTTGCGCTTCGTCGACGCCCTCATCTCGTCCTCGCCGCAGACCGCCGAGCTTTGCGAACAGGCTCTGTCCCTGGCCCCCGGCAACCCGACCAATGACCTGAATTTGGAGCAGCACCTGGGCTCCGCCGGCCTCACGCAGCTCTGCGCCCGCGCGGCGGCCGGGGACTCCGCGGAACGGCTGGTGCAGTTGGCGACGAGTCTGTCCTCGCCGCCCTTCGACGCGAAGCAGTCGAAGACCCTCTCGACGGGCCTGCACCAGTTGCTCGATCGCGCCCCGTCCTGCGGGACGCGCTGCGGCGAGTCCGTCTCCGACGGCTGCTGCGACATGGCCGCGCTGCGTCGCGCGCGCGTCGATGGCGTCGCGGGTTGCGGCCGGAACTCTCTCTGCCGGGCGATCATCACGCGCAAGAGCGATGCGTGCTACGGCCTCTTTACGGCGCTGACCCGTATCTACTGCAGCGAATCGCTCCAGCAGGAGATCAAGGCCTCTCCGGAGGCGGCCAGCAGGCTCAACCAGAACGCGACGATCTCCGGGCTGCGCCAGGCCTATGCGGACGCCTTCGACTCTCTCGCCCAGCTGAACTCGGCCGTCGACCTCATCGAGCCGAAGTCCTCGCCGACCTTCTCGGAGTACCGGCATAAGGCTCGGGAACTTCAGAAGCGTCTTGAGGATGTTCCGAAATGGGGCGGCACGTCGAAGCGCAAGTCCGGCCAGTAGGCGGCGTGGCGGACGACCCTCTCGCCGCGGCCCGCGCCCTGCGCGCGAGCGGGAGGCACGACGAGGCCGCCGAGGTCCTTTCGGCGGCCGTCGACTCGGGCGGAGAGCGCGCGGCCGAGGCCCTCGCGGCGCGGGCCGAGGCCCTGCGCGCGGCGGGCCGGCACGACGAGGCCTACGCGGACTGGCGGCGCCTGGCCGAGCTCTTCCCGCGCG
>JAGWRY010000033.1 GCA_028869495.1 Elusimicrobiota bacterium
CGCGGGCCTGGCGCGCGGGCGCCTGCGCGCCCGCCTGGACGCGGTCCTCGGGCGCGGCTGGACGGCCCGCGCCGACGACGTCCTGCGCTCCGGCGACCCGCGCCGCGAGATCCTGGCCGAGGCCGCCGCCCACGACTTGGTCGTGCTGTCGGCCCACCGCAAGCCTCTCCTCGGCGAACGCGTGCTGGGCTCGACGGCCGAGCGGGTCCTGCGCTTCACCGCGGTGCCGCTGCTGGCCGTCCCGGCCGGGGTCCCGGCGCGACGGACGGTCCTCTTCTAGGAGGCGGGCGGAGACGTCCGCGGCGGGACCGCGCGGGATCGACCCGCGCTTAGCCTCGCTCCGCGGCTGACGGCGGAATCGCGGCCATGGCGCCGTCGTCGCTCGAAATCCCGCCGCGGTCGTCTCCGCCCGCCTTTTCAGGCGTTCCGATCGCGCGCGACGGCGGCCTCCGCGAGGGCGACGCGCCGCTCCCGGAGCCGGATCGGCGCCCTTGGACCGGACCAGCCGACCGGCCGCGGCCGGGAAACTTCGGGCGAACTTCCGCCCGGGGGGCTGGACAAAGCCCCTTTCCGGGGTCACACTGTCGTCGTGAGACGGACGTTCCGGCTCGACGATCGGGCCGCCGCGGCCCTCCTGCGCGGCGTCCTCTTCCTGGCCCTGGTCCTGTTGCTCGTCCACAGCCCCCGGCAGGCCGCGTCCTTCCAATGGACGCCGTTCGTCCTGGCGGCCGCCTACCTGCTCGCGGGCGCGGCGCTCTGGGCGGGCGGCGCGCGGGCGGAGACGGAGCTCCTGCAGAGCGCGGCCTTCCTGGCCGACGCCGCCGTCGCCTGCGCGCTGCTCTTCTACAGCGAGGGCTTCTCGCCCGAGCTCTATCTGGCGTACTTCGCGGTCCTCTTCATGTCCGCGCTGACGATCGAACCCCGGCAGGGCTTCCTGGTCGGCGCCTTCGCGGGGCTGTCCTACGCCGCGCTCTGGAGCTGGGGCGCGGCCGGGGCCGGCGCGCCGCCGACGAGCCTGCTCCTGCGCCTGGCCTTCCTGGCCGCCGCGGCGTTCCTGGCGGTCTTCACCGTCGAGCGCGCGCGCGCGCGCCCGCCGCCGGCGCCTGCTCGATCTGCGCCTGGCCTACGGGCGGCTCGCCAACGGCGGCTGGGGGGCCGGCCTCGAGGAGGACCTCGACGGCCTCGACCCCCAGCTCGCGAAGACCGTGCGCACCGTCAACTCGCTGATCGACAACCTGGCCGGGGCGCTCAAGCGCACCGTCGCGCAGAACGAGGCCTTGCGCGAGGAGGCGGCGCGCGCCCTGCTCCAGCTCGAGCACGAGCGCGAGCGCCTGGGCGCCGTCGCGGAGCCGCGTCCGGACGGCGCCGGGTCCCGCGCGGACGAATGACGCGGCGCCGGACGTTCTATCACCCGGCCAGCGGGCTCGCCATCCTCGCGATCGACTGGCTGTTCTTCGGCCTGGACTGGGAGCTGGGCCCGCTGTCCCTGGCCGTGTCCTGCCTGCTGGCCGCCGGGCTCTGCTACGCGGTCGTCCGGCGCGTCCAGGAGAAGTGGCACGGCGACGAGCCGCGCCTGGCGCGCGCGAAGGCCCTGGTCGGGGCGGCCGCGGCGGGGGTCCCGTTCGCGGTCGGCGGCACGGTCCTCGGCGGGCTGATCCTGGCCCTGTCGGGCCTGGACCGCGTGCGCGCGCTGGTCCGGCGCCCCTAGCGGATCCGGCGGACGGTCCAGCGCAGCTTGAAGCCGCGCTTGCGGGCCTCTTCGATGAACGGGACCGGAGGCACGCCCGTCTCGACCGGGTAGGCGCCCGGCGGGATGCGCCCCGCGGCCGCCATCTGCGCGACGATCGAGGCCGGGAAGGCGGTCGTGCGCATCATCGCGGTCATCTTGTTCTTGCGGTCGTAGCGGTCGACGAGCTCGTGGACGACCTCGGTCCGGCGGCCGTCCTTGACGCCGCGCACGTACGTGCGGATGACGACGATGTCCTCGTCGCCGGGGCGCAGGAAGCGGCGGCGGAACAGCGCGGCCGACAGGTCGCGCGGGACGACCTTCAAGCCCTTGCGGACCGCGACGGGCTCGAGGCCGAAGTAGCCGAGGTCGCGCATCGCGATCATCGCCGGGATGTGGCCCGGATAGCGGAAGAACTTGTTGAACATCGTCTTGACCCGGCCCTTGTAGGTCTCGGCCAGCGTCGACAGGCCGCCGGCCGCGTGGCCGGCCTCCAGGCGCCCGAGCCCGGGGACGTCGACGAGGTCGATCTCGGAGAGGGCCGGAACCCGGACGACCCGGCCGTTCTTCAGCGCGACGGCCTCGCCCGCGTACTCGTTGATCAGGCCGTGCTCGGAGAAGGTCAGCATGTAGTTCAGCGGCGGGACCGGCTTCTGCGGCAGGCCGCCGTCGTAGATCAGCACCTCGTCGGCGCGGTCGAGCAGGGACATCCCGTGCACGGCCAAGGTCGAGATCATCCCCGGGCCCAGGCCGTTGTCGGGCAGGACGCAGACGCCGGCGCGCTTGGCGCGGGCGTGCAGGGCGAGCTCCCGGCGCACGACCTGGGTGCTGCCGCCGAGGTCGACGAAGTGGACCTTCGCCTCGATCGCGGCCTTCGCCAGCGGCAGGTTCAGGAAGTAGGGGACGCAGGAGACGATCGCGTCGCAGCCCTTCGCCGCGCGCTTGACCGCCGCCGCGTCCGAGACGTCGAGGCGCTTGAAGGCGGCGCGGCCCCGGGAGGCCTTCGCGAGGAACTTCTTGGCGCCGGCCAGGCTCTCGGCCGAGGCGTCGGCGAGCGTCACGCCGGCGACGCCGGGGCTGCGGAGCATGTCGAAGGCGCAGGCGCGGCCCTGGAAGCCGGCGCCGAGGATCAGGAATCGTTTCATGCGGCCATTCTACGAAAAAGCGCCCCGGCCGCGGGGGCCGGGGCGCCTGCTCGTGACGGCGCGCGACGTCTTACTGAGGAAGCAGGTCGTTCGTGCAGTTCGTGTCGCTGCAGGTGATCGTGCCGGGAGGCGCGACGTAGGTGACCGTGTAGCAGCCGTAGACCGCCGGGCAGGGCGAGTTGCGCGCCATCGTGATCGTCCAGTCCGGGGTGCTCGAGGCGGTGATTGAGGTCGGCGTGAACTTCGTCATGTCGCCGAGGTTGACGTCGAAGGAGGTCGAGGTGACCG
>JAGWRY010000315.1 GCA_028869495.1 Elusimicrobiota bacterium
CGGTCTGGAACTCCTCGAGCTCCTCGACCTTCTTGATCACGGTCCGCGGCGTGATCCCGTGCGCGGCGTTGTAGGCCAGCTGCTTGGCGCGGCGGCGGTCCATCTCGTCCAGCGCGCGCTTCATGGAGCCCGTGACCGTGTCCGCGTACAGGACCACCTGCCCGCCCACGTTGCGCGCCGCCCGGCCCGAGATCTGGATCAGCGTGGTCTCCGAGCGCAGGAAGCCCTCGTGGTCGGCGCCCAGGATCGCCACCAGCGAGACCTCGGGCAGGTCCAGGCCCTCGCGCAGCAGGTTGATGCCGACCAGCGCGTCGAAGAGGCCCGCGCGCAGGTCCTGCAGGATCTGCACGCGCTCCAGGCTGTCGATGTCGGAGTGCAGGTAGCGCACGCGCAGACCCTTCGCCGTCAGGAAGGCGGCCAGGTCCTCCGCGGTGCGCTTGGTCAGCGTGGTGACCAGCGCCCGCTCGCCCTTCTGCGCGCGCTCCCGGAGACGGACCAGCAGGTCGTCGATCTGCCCCTCGCTGGGGCGGATCACCGTCTCCGGGTCCACCAGTCCCGTGGGGCGCACCACCATCTCCACCACCTCGCCCTGGGTGCGCTTGAGCTCGTACGGGCCCGGCGTCGCGGAGACGAAGACCGTCTGCCCGGCCAGCGCCTCGAACTCGGCGAACTTGAGCGGGCGGTTGTCCAAGGCGGAGGGCAGGCGCCAGCCGAAGTCCACCAGCGTCTGCTTGCGCGCGCGGTCGCCCTGGTACATCCCGCCGATCTGCGGGATCGCCACGTGGGACTCGTCGACGACGAGCAGGTGGTCCTTGGGAAAGAAGTCGATCAGGCAGTTGGGGCGCTCGCCCGGCGCCCGTCCGGAGAGGGGGCGCGAGTAGTTCTCGATCCCGTGGCAGAAGCCGATCTCGCGCAGCATCTCCAGGTCGTAGCGCGTCCTCTGCTCGATGCGCTGGGCCTCGATCAGCTTCCCGCTGTCCTTGAAGTACGCGACGCGCTCCGCGAGCTCCTCCTCGATCGCCTTGATCGCGCGCTCGCGCTCGGGGCCGCCGGTCACGAAGTGCTTGGCCGGATACACCCACTCGCGCGTCAGGTCGCGCAGCTTGGCGCCGGTCAGCGGGTCGAACTCCGACAGCGCGGTCACGCGCCCGTCGTCGAGCGTCGCGCGCAGGGCCGTCTCCATGTAGGCGGGGAAGACGTCGACGACGCCGCCCTTCATCCGGAACTTCCCGCGCACGAACTCGACCTCGTTGCGCTCGTAGTGGACCTCGACCAGGCGCCGCGCGAGGTCGTCGCGCGAGACCTCCCAGCCGACCTCGAGCGGCACGACGCGCTTGCCGTACTCCTCGGGCGAGCCGATGTTGTAGATGCAGGACACCGACGCGACGACGATCACGTCGCGCCGCGCCAGCAGGGAGCTCGTGCACTTCAGGCGCAGGCGGTCGATGCGGTCGTTGATCGACGAGTCCTTCTCGATGTAGGTGTCGGTGGACGGGACGTAGGCCTCGGGCTGATAGTAGTCGTAGTACGAGATGAAGAACTCGACCGCGTTGTCGGGGAAGAACGACTTGAACTCGGCGTAGAGCTGGGCGGCCAGCACCTTGTTCGGCGACATCACCAGCGTCGGCCTCTCCAGGCGCGCGATCGCGCTGGCGATCGCGAAGGTCTTGCCCGAGCCGGTCACGCCGAGGAGCGTCTGCGCGGCCGCGCCCTCGCGGATGCGCGCGGTCAGCGCGTCGATCGCCTGCGGCTGGTCGCCGGCGGGCTTGAACGGCGAGCGCAGTCGGAAGAGGCCCATGCCGGACGTCCGCCCGTCAGCGCCCGCTCGGCGGCAGGACCGGCGCGCCCCCGTCCGAGTCCCCGCTCGTCGCGGTCGGCGCCAGGACCGGGGCCGGGCGGCGCGTCGGGAACTCCGGGACCGGGCCCTTGATCTTGACCAGCGTGCGGTCGGCGTCCAGGACGTTGGCCTCGATGCGGAAGCTCGCCGCGTTCCCGTCGACCTCCAGCGTCGTCGTGTCCAGGTGGTCGGCGAAGCCGGCCTTCAGCGCCGCGGCGTCCGGCGCGACGCTGAGCAGGGAGTCGAGGCCGTTCGCGTAGACGCCCTTCTCCTTCTTGTACTGCAGCTGGAGCCCGTAGAGGCGCATCACGTCGCGCGTCGTCTCGTAGCGGCGGCGCGCGGTCTCCTTCTTCGGCCGGAGCAGGACGCGCTGGCCGACGAAGGCGGCGCCCAGTCCGACCAGGAGGCCGACGGCGGCGGCCGCGAGGGAGCGCGGGGACGTCAGGCGCTGGAGCCAGGTCGAGGGCGCGGCGGCGTCGCTCATCACGTCATTATGGAAGGAGACCCGCGCCCTGTCAAGTTCCGCGGCTTTGCTAGAATCGCGGCGTGGAGACCAGACCGCTCGGCGCCTCGGGACTGCGCGTCTCCGCGCTGGCGCTGGGCGCGATGAACTTCGGCGCCGACTGGCTCGGGATCGGCGCGCTCGACGACCGCGCGGCGTCCTCGCTGCTGGACCTCGCGATCGAGCGCGGCGTGAGCCTGATCGACACGGCCGACGTCTACGGCCTGGGCGCGTCCGAGGAGGCGCTCGGACGCCTGCTCCGGGGGCGTCGCCGCGAGAAGGTCCTGATCGCGACGAAGACGCGCTGGCGCACGGACCCCGCGGACCCCGCGAGCGAGGGCTTGTCGGCGCGGAGGATCGCGCGCGCCCTCGACGCCAGCCTCAGGCGCCTGCGCGCCGACCGCGTCGACCTCTACATGGCGCACGGCCCGGACCCGGCGGTCCCGATCGAGGAGACCCTGGAGGCCCTCGACCGCGCGGTCCGCGCCGGCAAGGTCCGCGCGATCGGCGTCTCGAACTTCGACGGCGCCGAGCTCGAGGCCGCGGCCGGCGCCGCGAAGGCCGCGGGCCTGGCGCGCGTCGAGTTCGACCAGGTCCAGTACAGCCTGGCCGCTCCCGCGGACGGCGCGCGGGCCGCTCCCGCCGCGGCGCGCGTCGGCGCCTCGCTGACCGCCTGGAGCCCGCTGGCCGGCGGCCTGCTCTCCGGCAAGTACGAGCGTCCCGGCGCCTCCGGGCGCCGCGCCGCGCCCGGGGCCTTCCCGCGCCTGCCGCCCGCGGCCGCCTCCGCCGCGGTCCGCGTCCTGCTGAAGACGGCGGCGCTCGAGGGCGTCAGCCCCGTCCAGGTCGCGCTGGGCTGGGTGCTGTCGCGGCCCGGCGTCGCCAGCGCGATCGTCGGCGCCCGGACGCCGGGTCAGCTCGCGGAGGCGCTGGAGACGCGCCCGCTGTCCGCGCGCGCGGCGGCCTTCCTGGACCGCGCCGCGGCGGCGGTCGGGGGCGCCCGTGGGGTATAGGTCTTTAGGCCTATTTTCGGGTGGGTCCTCGGGGGCTGGGCGAGGGGCTTTCCGGCCCGTGCGCCGAGGCGCTCCCGGCGGTATCATGAGACCATGACGGGGATGCAGATGTACGTGAGGTTCATGTTCACGCTCGCAGCGGGCCTGACCGGACTGGGCTTCGTGCTGACGACCCTGCTCGAGAGCGTCTTCAACGACTGGGACCCGATCCGCGCGGCGCGCCGCTGGTGGCGCCGCCTGGGCCACGGCCGGTCGCGCGCGCCCCTCGTCAGCGCCGAGGACATCCTGCAGGAGCTCGAGGGCCGCAGCCGCTACGAGCGTCCCGCCCCCCAGGGCCAGCTCGCCCAGCGCCGCGAGGTCCTGCGCGAGATGCGCGAGGCCGAGGCGCGCCTGGCCTCTCCCGAGGCCGTCGAGGTCTGACCGCCGTCCCGCTGGCGCCCCGCGCGCCGCGATGCTACACTGACGCGTCATGACGCTCGCCCTGCGCGCGCGCGCCTGGCGCGCCCAGCGCCGCCGCGCGATCCTGCTCGAGGCCGCCGCCGTCGCCGGCGGGGGGACCCTCGCCTCCTTCGGTGCGCTCGCCCTGCTGGACCGCTTCGCGGCCCTGCCGCACGCGCTGCGCCTGGGCGCATTCGCCGCCTGGGCGGCCGGGCTGGCTTGGACCCTGCGCGCGCGGTTCTGGGCGCCGTGGCGCGCCCTCGACTGGGACGAGGTCTTCGCGGCCGCCGGCCGCGCCTGGCCGCGCTCGCGCCCGCTCCTCGCCTCGGCCTGGGCCCTGCGCGAAGGGCCGGCGGCGCCCGGCACCTCCGAGGAGCTGAGGAGCGAGCACGCGGCGCGCGCCGACCGCCTCGCGGACGCCCTCCCGGAGGTGCCGCTGTTCCGCTGGGAGCCCTCGTCCGCCGCGCGGCGCC
>JAGWRY010000316.1 GCA_028869495.1 Elusimicrobiota bacterium
GCCTGCCGTTCCTGGAGGCCGCGCGCCAGATGGGCCTCGAGGCGGGCCGCGACAGCGTCCTCTACATGCACGTGACGCTCCTTCCCTACATCCGCGCGTCCGAGGAGCTGAAGACGAAGCCGACCCAGCACTCGGTCCAGAAGCTGCGCGAGATCGGCATCAGCCCCGACGTCCTCGTCTGCCGGACCGAGAAGCCGCTCGGCCCCGAGATGAAGGCGAAGCTGTCGATGTTCTGCTCGGTCCCGAAGGAGTCGGTGATCGAGGCTCCGGACGTCGACAGCATCTACGAGGTCCCGATGGTGTTCCACAAGCAGGGCCTCGACGACCAGATCATGATGATCCTGCGCATGCGCACGCAGGCGAAGAACCTCGACAGCTGGACGGCCGTCGTCGACCGCCTGAAGCGCCCGAAGCACGAGGTCGTCATCGCGCTGGCCGGGAAGTACACCGATTACAAGGACGCCTACAAGTCGGTCAACGAGGCGCTGATCCACGGCGGGATCGCCAACGAGGCGAAGGTCAAGATCCGCTTCCTCGACACGACCGACCCGAAGATCCACGAGCAGCTCGAGGGCGTGCACGGGATCCTGGTCCCGGGAGGCTTCGGCGACCGCGGCATCGAAGGCAAGATCCGCGTCGCCCAGCTCGCGCGCGAGAACAAGATCCCGTACTTCGGGCTCTGTCTGGGCCTACAGATCGCGGTGATCGAGTTCGCGCGCGACGTGCTGAAGCTCTCCGGCGCGCACTCGACCGAGTTCGAGCCGAAGTCGCGGTATCCGGTCATCGACCTCCTGCCCGAGCAGAAGTCGGTCAAGGACAAGGGCGCGACGATGCGCCTGGGCGTCTACGAGTGCACGGTGAAGAAGGGCACCCTCGCGCACCGGGCGTACGGCGCGAGCGCGATCTCCGAGCGCCACCGCCACCGCTACGAGGTCAACAACAAGTTCCGCAAGCTCCTCGAGGACGCCGGCCTCGTCGTCTCGGGCGTCCACGCGCCGAAGAACCTGGTCGAGATCGTCGAGCTGAAGGACCATCCGTGGTACCTCGCGACGCAGTTCCACCCGGAGTTCAAGAGCCGCCCCGAGAAGCCGCACCCGCTGTTCCGGGACTTCATCGCGGCGGCCGTCGAGCGCGCGGAGGCGAAGGCTCATGCGCACGCGTGAGGTCCGCGTCGGGTCCGTCGTCTTCGGCGGAGGCCGCCCGGCGGCCTTCATCGGCGGGCCCTGCGTGATCGAGTCGGAGGCCCTCCTGCGCCGCGTCGGGCGGGAGCTGAAGAAGGCCTGCGCGGCCTTGAAGGTCGGCCTCGTGCTGAAGTCCTCGTTCGACAAGGCGAACCGCACGTCGGTGCGCTCCTTCCGCGGCCCCGGCCTCGAGGACGGCCTGCGCATCCTCGCGAAGGTCGGCGCGGAGCTGGGGGTCCCGACGGTCACCGACGTCCATCTTCCCGAGCAGGCCGAGGTCGCCGCGCGCTACGTCGACATGCTCCAGGTCCCGGCCTTCCTGTCCCGGCAGACCGACCTCCTGCTCGCCTGCGGGCGCACCGGCAAGGCGGTCAACGTCAAGAAGGGGCAGTTCCTGGCCCCGCACGACATGCGCCACGCGGTCGAGAAGATCGAGTCGACCGGCAACCGGCGCGTCCTCCTGACCGAGCGCGGGACCTTCTTCGGCTACGGGAGCCTCGTCGTCGACATGCGCTCGCTGAAGGTCATGCGCGAGCTCGGCGTGCCCGTGATCCACGACGCGACGCACTGCGTCCAGCAGCCGGGCGGACGGGGCGCCACGACCGGCGGCCAGCGGGAGTTCGTGCGCCCGCTCGCGCGCGCGGCGGCCGCCGTCGGCGTCGACGGCGTCTTCTTCGAGACGCACCCCGACCCGGACAAGGCGCTGTCGGACGGACCGAATTCGCTGAAGCTCTCCGACGTCCCGTCCTTCCTGCGCGAGGTCCGGCGCTTCGACGCGCTGTCCAAGGAGGTCTCCCGATGAAGTGCACGAGCTGCGGAGTCGAGAACAAGGACGCGGCGAAGGCCTGCAAGAAGTGCGGCTTCGACTTCACGATCCAGCCGGCCTGGTTCCCGGACGCGATGTGGCACCTGAAGACGCTCGGCGTCATCTACGTCTCCCTGGCGATCTTCTACTACGGGGTCACCGCGATCCTCCGGAAGATGCCCAAGCCCTACCAGCTCCGGCACATCCCGATCGAGATGACGCCGTGGCTGGTCAAGGGCGGCAAGGTCCATCTCCCGGAGGACCAGCTGAAGGCGCCGCCGCCGCCTCCTCCGCCGTCGCAGCCCCCGGCCTGGAAATGAGGCCGGCGGCGCTCGCCCTCCTTCTCGCGGGCGCCTGCGCGCCGAAGCCGGACATGCCGCGCCAGTCCCAGCGCCAGACGATCGAGGGCCTGACCCTCAGCCAGTCCGTGGACGGCGAGCCGCGCTGGACCCTGCGCTCGCGTCTGGCGGTCCTGCGCGAGGAGTCGGGCGCGGCCAGCCTCGAGGCGCCGACGATGGAGTTCTACCGCGACGGGCGCGCGGTCTCGCGCGTGACCGCGGCGCAGGGCTCGGTGCGCACCGACACGCACGACGTGCGCCTGTCGAGCTCGGTCGTCCTCGACTCGCTGACCGACCGCTCGCGCCTGACGACCGACGAGCTCCTCTACTCGTCGAAGGCCGGCCGCTTCCACACGGACTCGGACGTCCTGATCCGCCGCCCCGAGGGCGTCGTCCGCGGCCGCGGGCTCGACGCGAGCCCGGACCTCTCCGTGATCCGCGTCTACGACCAGCGCGCGACGATCAAGAACGGGGCGCCGCGGTGATCCTCCTCCTCCTGCTGGCGGCGGCTCCGGCGCGCGCGGCGGCGCCCGCGCCCGACGCCCCCGCCGCGGCCGTGGTGCGCAGCAAGGAGTGGGTCGTGCGCCGCGGCAAGCGGCCCGAGGAGGAGTTCAAGGGCGACGTGCGCTACGACGCCGCGGGCACGCACCTGTCGGCCGACTGGGCGCTCCATCGCCGCGCCCGGCGCGACTGGAAGGCGCGCGGGCGCGTCGTCCTGCGCCGGGTCCTCGCCGACGGCACGGTCGTCGAAGCCGACGGCGAGACCGCCCGCTACGACGAGAGGACCCGCGCCGGCTCGCTCCTCCCCGCGCCCGGAGGGCTGGTTCGCCTGACGCGCACGCCCCCCGCCGGGGAGCCCGACCGCGGCGAGGGCGCGCGGCTGGACTGGAGCGGGCAGGACGAAGCCACGCTGTCCGGCGCCGCGCGCGTCTGGGGCCCGCGCCTCGCGCTGTGGGCCGACACGGCCCGCTTCGAGCGCGACGGCTCCCGGCTGACGCTCGACGGGGGCCGCCCCGTCCTCGAGAAGGTCGAGGGCGAGTGGACGACGGCCCTCAAGGCCGACCGCGTCGTCGCGACGGAGTCCCCGCGCCGCATCGAGGCGCGCGGGGACGTGCGCGGCTGGCTGATCTTCAAGGACCAGGCGCGCCGCCTGAAGGAGCTGGAGAAGAAATGAGGCTCGAAGCCCGGGACATCCGCAAGACCTACGGCGAGCGCATGGTCGTCAAGGGGTTGTCCCTGCGCGTCGACTCCGGCGAGATCGTCGGCCTGCTGGGCCCCAACGGCGCCGGCAAGACGACGACCTTCTACAGCCTCGCCGGCTTCATCACCCCCGAGGAAGGCGCGATCGTCATCGACGGCGCCGACGTCACCGCCGAGCCGATGTACGCCCGCGCGCGCCGCGGCCTGGGCTACCTCGCGCAGGAGCCGACCGTCTTCAAGGGGCTGACCGTCGAGGAGAACCTGCGCGCGGTCCTGGAACGGACCGTCCCCGGCCGCCTCGAGCAGATGCGCCGGGTCAAGGCGCTCCTCGAGGAGTTCGGCCTCTGGGACCTGCGCCGCCAGAAGGCCTGGACCCTCTCCGGCGGCGAGAAGCGCCGCCTCGAGGTCGCGCGCGCGATGATCCGCGACCCGAAGCTGATCCTGCTCGACGAGCCCTTCGTCGGCATCGACCCGATCACCGTCGGCGAGCTTAAGGGGATCATCAAGAAGCTGGTCTCCCAGGGCATCGGCGTCCTGATCACCGACCACAACGTCCGCGAGACCCTGCCGATCATCGACCGCGCCTACCTGATCTACGACGGCCGCATCCTGGTCGAGGGCTCCGC
>JAGWRY010000317.1 GCA_028869495.1 Elusimicrobiota bacterium
AGCAGCCAGTGCGGCATCCACGGGCGGCCGATGTGGATGGCCGGGAACATCATCGCGCAGATGAACGCGAAGACGGTCACGGCCTCCGCGGTCCGGCTGATCGCGTTGCGCCAGCGCTGGCGGAACAGGAGCAGGATGACCGAGATCAGCGTCCCGGCGTGGCCGATCCCGACCCAGAACACGAAGTTGACGATCAGGAAGCCCCAGACGACGGGCGAGTTGTTGCCCATCGTGCCGATCCCGTGCGAGACCATGTAGCCGACGGTCGACAGGCCCATCAGCGCGAGCAGGCTCGTGATCGAGATCGCGACGTACCAGGCGCGGGGCGGCTTCGACTCGCTGATCCCCTGGACGTGCTCGTCGAGGTTGGCGAGGGAGACGCGCCCCTCGACCAGCGGCTTTTCGCGCAGCGACGCGGGCAGGGAGCTCAAATCTTCGCCTCCTCGGCCGGGTTCGTCAGCTCGGCCATGTAGGTGACCGCCGGCCGCGTCCCGAGCTCGTGGAGCACCTTGTACCCCCGGTCGCTCCGGGCCAGCTTCGACACGCGGCTGTTCGGGTCCTTCAGGTCGCCGAAGACGATCGCCTCGGCGGGACAGGCGGCGGCGCAGGCGGGCCGGATCTCCCCGTCGCGGACGGGGCGCCCATGGTCCTTGGCGATCTGCTCGCCGTTGCGGATGCGCTGGACGCAGAACGTGCACTTCTCGGCCACGCCGCGCGGCCGCACGCTGACCTCGGGGTTGAACGCGAGCTCCGCGGGATCGTCGATCGCGCTGGTGTAGTCGAAGAAGTTGAAGCGGCGCGCCGAGTACGGGCAGTTCGCCTCGCAGTAGCGAACGCCGATGCAGCGGTTGTAGACCTGCTCGTTGAGGCCCTCCTCGCTGTGCACCGAGGCCGCGACCGGACAGACCGGCTCGCACGGCGCGTCGTCGCACTGCTGGCAGAGCATCACGCCGTGGGCGACGCGCGGGTTTTCGGGCGCGCCGACGTAGTAGACGTCGCTGCGGATCCAGTGCATGATCCGGCCGCGCGCGACCTGCTCGGGCCCGACGACCGGGATGTTGTTCTCCGACTGGCAGGCGACCTGGCAGCCGGCGCAGCCGACGCAGGCGGACAGGTCGATCGCCATCCCCCACTTGTGGTCGCCCCAGCGCGGGTCGTCGTTGAGCGTCGCCAGCTCCTCCGCGTACTCCGGAGTCTTCGCCTTGCGCGCGTATTCGCCGGGGGCCCAGACGCGGACGACGTCGCGGCCGTGCAGGTCGAACTCCGTCTGGGAGCGGACCAGCGGCCGGCGCGCGCCGGTCTTGGAGACGGCGATCTCCGTCCGGTGGAATGGCGCCGAGCCGTCGTCGGCGACGAGCGGGTAGACGCTGGCCCCGCAGCCCGCGGCGACGTCCCCCTCCCGGCCGTAGCCGAGCGCCGCGAAGACGGCGCCCGGCGCCTGACCGGGCTGGACCAGGACCGGCAGCTCGACGCCGCGTCTTCCGACGCGGACCGAGACCACGTCGCCGTCGGACAGGCCGAGGCTCCTCGCGTCGGCCGCGGAGACGGCCAGGAAGTTCCCCCAGCAGACCTTCGTCACGGGATCCGGCAGCTCCTGCAGCCAGCCGTTGCCGGCGTATCGGCCGTCCCACATCTTGTAGTCCGGCTCGACGAGCAGCTCGAGGCTCCCCGGCCGCGCGGAGGCGGCCTTCTTCGCGGCGGACGCGACGGCGCCGCCCCGCAGGCGGCGCGGCGCGCGCGCGGGGACGTCGCGGCGCAGGACGCCGTCGTGGACCGCCGCGGTCCAGTAAGCCTCGAAGCTCGCGAGCGTCCCGGCCGGGTACACCTCGCGGCGCCAGCGCGCCATCAGGCTCGCGCGCGGGTCGGTCTCGACGGAGGCGCCGAGCTCCTTCGCCCAGCCGAGGACGATCTCCTCGCCCTGCTTCGTGCCGTAGAGCGGGCGGATCAGCGGCTGCTGCAGGCCGAGCAGGTCCGTCGCCGCCTCGTAGTCGCCCCAGCTCTCCAGCCAGTGGCTGATCGGCAGGACCACGTCGCAGCGCCGCGACGTCTCGTCCTCGCGCAGTCCCAGGCAGACCTTCAGCGGCGTCTTGTCCAGGGCCGCGTTGAAGCCGTCCGCGTCGGAGACCGCGTACGACGGGTTCGTCTCCCAGAAGACGGCCGCCGCGTATTTCCCCGCGGCGAGCTCGCGCGTCAGCCGCGCCATCTCCGTCGGCGAGGCCAGCGGCCCCGGCTCGACCGCGCGGTCCGTTTCCAGCGTGCGGCCCTCCGCGCCGATCATCGCGTTGAGGAGCGCCGCCGCCGCGTGGGCCTCCTCCGGCAGGGATGGGCCGGCGACGGCGAGGCCGTCGCGCCCCGCCCGCGCGAGGTCGCGCGCCAGCGCCGACAGGACCGCGGGATCCGCGCCCCAGCGCTCGGCGACGGCGGCCGGGCGGAAGGGCTCCAGGTCGCGGGCGGAGAGGCCCCCCGGGAGCGCGAAGCCGTGCCGCTCGCGCAGGATCCTCGCCGTCGCGAAGGCGAGCGGCGCCGCCGCGGAAGGCCGCACCGGGACGCGCACGTCCGCCTTGGATCCCGTCAGGCTGAGGCGGCTCTCGAAGGCGTACAGGCGGCTCATCGGCTCGCCCGGCCGCGACGGCGTCCGGCCGCGGGCGAAGCCGGCGACGGCGGGGACGGCCGAGTCCATGCTCCCGAGCAGGTCCGCCTCGAAGAGCGCGAGGACCTTCGCGCGCTCGACGCGGTAGCGCGGCGCGGCGGCGGTCCCGTAGAGCGAATCGGCGGCCGCGCGCTCCGTCGCGGAGAGAGCCGGCTCCCAGGCGACGTGCTCCAGGCCGGGCAGCGCCCGGCGCAGGGCCGCGATCGCGTCCCGGCGCGACGGGGAGATCACGGCCGAGGTGAGCAGGAGGACCGGCCGGCGCCCCCGCGCCGCCGCCTTCAGGGCGTCCGCGACGCGGGCCTGCGCCTTCTCCCACGCGGCCGGCGAGCCGCCGAGCCGCGGCTCGCGCAGGCGCTGCGGGTCGTAGAGGCCCATGATCTCGGCCTGGGCGCGCGGCGAGGTCTTGCCGGCGAAGATCGGGTGCTCGTCGTTGCCGTCGATGTGGATCGGCCGCCCCTCGCGCGCCTTGACGAGGACGCCGTAGGGGACCCGCCCTTCCTGATAGGTGCTCGCGTAGTAGTTCGCGACGCCGGGGACGACGTCCGCGGGCTTCTTCGTGTAGGGGACGATCGTGTCCTGATCCGGCGAGCCGCAGGCGGACGTCGCCGCGGCCGCCGCGGAGGCGGCCATCAGGCTCAGGAAGCGCCGCCGGGAGATTCCCTGCGGGCCGGGGTCCGTCGCGTCTCGATCGCTCATTCTCTCATCCATGGCGCATCACCGAGTGCGGCGCGGGGCTGACGCGGGCCCGGGGGCCGCGCCGCTTGCGTCCCGGCCGGCTCGCCCCCAAGGCGCGGACGCGCTTGACGAGCGGGAGCTTCGCCGCGGCGGCGCCGGCCGCCGCGATCAGCACGACCAGACTCTGGCGGCGGGTGACCCCCATGGTCCGTTTCTCCTCTCGTTTCTCGCTCATCGGTGGCACGCGTAGCAGTCCGTCGGACCCTTCTTGATCGGGGAGCCCGGCGGCAGGTACGGCGTCGGGTCCCGGTGGCAAGCCAGGCAGCGGCCCATGCGCATGTTCATCAGCCGGGTCTGGACGTCCAGGGTCTCGACCGGCCCGTGGCAGCTCTGGCACTGGACCCTCGCGTTGACGTGCGCGCGATGGTCGAAGAACACGTAGCTCGGCATGTGATAGACGCGCTTCCAGGCGATCGGCTCGTCGCTCTTTACCCGGTCCGCGACGGCCTTGTCGATGTACTCCTGCAGGGCCTTGTCCGGCAGCTTCATGAACTGGTGGCAGTTCATGCAGGTCTGGAGCGGCGGGACGGTCGCGTCGCGGCTGCGGTCCGCGTTCGTGTGGCAGTACTCGCACGGGATGCGGTTGACGCCCGCGTGGACTCGGTGAGAGAACGGGATCGGCTGCTCCGGCGCGTAGCCGAGCTGATAGCGCGCGGGCTCCACCGACCAGCCGACGACGAGGATCGTCAGCAGGACGGCCAGGGCGCCCAGCGGCGCCGTCACGCGCCAGAAGCGGTCTCGCGGGTCCATCAGCGGGCCTGGAGGCCGCCTTCGAGGGAATCCATCATCGCGGGCTCAGTTCTTGCCCGCGGGCTTCTCGTCGCCCTTCTTCGCCTCCGGCGCCTTCGCGTCGGCTTTCTTCTCCGTCTTCGGCGCGAGGCTGCGCACGTAGGCGACGACGTCCTTCAGCTTGGCCTCGTCGAGCTTGCCCTTGAACGGAGGCATCTTGCCGTTGAGGCCCTCGGTCACGATCTTGATGACCTCGGCGTCGGTCTTATCGGCCAGAGCGGTGGTCAGGTCCATCACCGACTTCTTGACGCCGAACGCGTTGGCCATCACCTGCTTGCCCTTGGCGTCGTTGCCGTGGCAGGCCGTGCAGTTGGCCGTGAAGATCCCCCGTCCGGCCTCGAGAGCCTTCGTCGGCTTCGCCGGGGCCGCCGAGACCGTCGCCGCCAACGTCAGCATGATCGCGAAGTTCATGTCGTTCTCCTCAAGAATCCGTTTATTTAAGAAATCGTCCCGTCTTCACGCCGCCGCCGCGGCCAGGCGCCGCGCCGCCGCCTTGTCGAGTTCGGCCGCGCAGTCCCGCGCGGCTTGCGCCGCCAGCGCCTGCGCCCGGCTGCGCTCGACCGCCTTGCCGGCGACGCTGCGCGCGACCACGCCCTTTAAGTCGTCGAGATTGTACAGGTACGTGTCCGACAGGCCCGCGCAGTCGGCCGCGACGTTGCGCGGCAGGCCGAGATCCAGCAGGAACAGCGGGCGCCTGCGCCCCGCGGTCAGGCGCTCGAGCGCCGCGGCCTCGAGGACGGGCCGCTCGCAGGAGACGGAGAACACGCCGATCTCCGCCGTCCCCAGCAGGCGCAGGCCCTCGTCCAAGCCGACGCCGAGGCCGCCGATCTCGGACGCAAGCGCGCGGGCCTTCTCGACGGTGCGGTTCGCGACGTAGATCTTCGAGAAATTCTTCGCGGCCAGGTGGCGCGCCGCGGCGCGGGCGGCCTCGCCGGCGCCGAAGATCACGGTCGCGCCGCCGGAGCTCTCGCCGAAGATGCTGCGCGCCAGCAGGGCCGCCGCACCGCCGATCGAGTGGACGCCCTGCTGGATGCCGGTCTCGGCGCGGACGGACTTACCGGCCGCGGCCGCGCTCTGGAACGCGCGGTTGAGCGTCGCGGCGGTCAGGCCCGCCGCGCGGGCCGTCTCGTAGGCGCGCTTGACCTGCCCCAGGATCTCGGACTCGCCGATGATCCAGGAGTCCAGGCCGGACGCCACTTTAAAAAGGTGGGCGAGAGCCTCTTCGCCGCGCCAGGAGGACAAGCTGGGGCCCACCTCGGCGCCGGCGCGCGCGAGGAACCAGGACCGCGCGCGAGAAAGGATCTCGGCGGGATCGTCGGCCGCCGCGTAGAGCTCGAGCCGGCTGCAGGTCGCCAGCAGGACCGCCTCGCGCGCCCCGAGCTCGGCGGCCAGGCCCTTCAAGGTCCGGGCGACCTCCGCCTCCGCGACCATCGCGCGCTCGCGGCAGGACAGGGGCGCGAGCAGATGGCTGAAACCGATCCCGACGAGGCGTCCCGTTCCGAGGGTGGTCATGCGTTCGTTCATAAAGGCAACACTATTGCCTGCGCGCCGGCCTCCCGGCGTTGCGCGTCTTTGCGAACGACGTCTCCCGGCGCCCGCGGCTCAGGGCCGCGGGCGCCGGGAGTCCTGTTGAGACCTAGAACATCCACCAGGCGTTGATCACCAGAGCGTTGTTGATGGACGCCCCGTCGACCAAGCCGCCGTACTTGTTGTAGGCCGTGTACTGCGCCGACAGCTTCGTGTTCTGCGTCGGCAGGAAGTCGACCTGGGCGATGTAGCCGTCCTGGTTGACGCTGGCCACGGTGCCGTCGCCGCCGTTGGGGAAGCCGTCTCCCGTCCCGGTGAAGGCGTAGGCGTCGTGGGTGCCCGTCGTGGTGAAGTACGCGCCCCGGACCTCCCAGCGGTTGCCGAGGATATAGCCGACGTCGGCGTTGATGCGGTTCACGTGCTGGACGGAATCCGTCACGGCGCCGGCCGCGACGGCGGCGTTGAGCTTCTGAGCCTCGTAGATGTCGCTGGCGTGAGCGACGAGCATGTTGCTGCCCAGGTGCAGCTCGTACTGGGCGTCCACCGCGTTGTCGGTGAAGTCGTCGGAGTTGCCTTGGGACAGGCCCGCCGCGACGTCCGCGTCCGCGTTGGTGAAGGTTCCGTAGACGCGCACGTTCGTGCCGAACGTGCCGACCTCCAGGTAGTTGTCGTCGTTGCCCAGGTTGCCCTGCCAGGCGAGGCGCCAGTAGGGCGACCACGCATGGACCGTGCCCGTCGACGTCACCGGCGTGTTTCCGCTGGTGTTATCGGTCATGAGGATGCTCTTTCCCGTGGGCTGGCGGTAGACGCCCACGTAGGCGTACACGTGGTTGTCGACCATGGCATAGGCGCCCGGCGCGGCTCCCGACAGGGAAGCGACCGCCGGACCGTCGCCGCGGCCGGGGAAGGCGTCCATGTACGGGTAGCCCCAGTGAGGCGTCGAGTTCCACAGGTCCTCGGCGGTGCCGGCGTTGTCCAGCGCAAGACCGTAGGTGACCGGCACCCCGCTCAGCGTCGCCTGGTTCGCGTAGCGCAGGTCGACCGTGTCGAACCCGAAGTTGCTGCCCGAGTCGGCCATCGTCACCTGCAGGAACGTCCCCGTGTGCTGCGAGATCTCCCCCGCGTAGAAAAGGCTCAACGGGCCGAGGACCACTCCGTTGTTCTCCTTGTGGTTGGCCACGCCGTTGTAATGCGTCAGGGACGTCTGGAACATGACCGACAGGGGAGCGAGCGCGTTGAACTTCAGGGCCGGCGCGGACGAGCTCGCGTCCGCCTCGATCTGCTTCGTGTTGGTCATGGTGTAGCCGTTCAGCTTGAACTCCCGGCCGAAGGGCGTGAGCTCCGGGAAGATCGTGTGGCACGCGCTGCAGGACATCCCCGTCTGGCGGGCGTAGCTCGGCACGGCGCCGGCGGCGGTCACGCTGTCGGGATGCACGACCGGGCACAGGCGCCGCGCGCGGTGAACGACCGGCGGCAGCACCCACACCGCGGCCAAGATCCCCGTCATCGCCAGGCCGAACGCGCCGAGACGGCGGGCGATTCGGCGTAGTCGCATCTTATTCATTCCTTCCTCCTCTCCTTTGTCCGGCGTCAGAGTCCGGCGCCGTCGGGCGTCCGCCTCACTTCCGTCGTTGACGATTGTGCCCGGATTGAAGCTCCCCCTGCGATGACGGAGGGACGGGGCGCGATTGATAAAAGTCAACGGGCTTGGCCGGCAGCCAGGCGGCCGCGCGCAGGCGCGCGCCGTCCAGGATGCGCACCCTCCGGCCGCTGACCGAGATCAGCCGGCTCGACGAGAGCTCCTTCAAGGTCCTGCAGACGACCTCGGGCGAGGTGCCGAGGAGCTCGGCCAGCTCCTGGCGCGACTCGGTCGGCAGGATCACCGTCTCCGACTGCGGCGGGACCTCGGACTGGCGGACGATCAGCTTGGCCAGGCGCTCGCGGATCGTGCGCAGGGCCAGGTCCGTCGCCAGGCCCTGGACGTCGCCGAGCGTGATCGCCAGCCTCTGCGCGAGGAAGCGCGCGAACTCGGGCTGGTCGGACCAGAAGCGGAAGAATTTCGCCGAGTCGATCACGCAGATGTCGGCCTCCTCCATGACCTCGGCCGTCGCCGAGTACGGCTGGCGCGCGATCAGCGAGCGCTCGCCGATGAAGTCCGGCGCGCGGATGATGCGCACGATCTGCCGCCGCCCCTCGCGGTCGGCGCGCACGATCTTGACACGGCCCGAGCACAGGAAGAACAGCGCGAACGGCTCGTTGCCTTGGTAGAAGAGGACGTTGCCGCGCGCGTAGCGGTTCACGCGCCAGTTCGACGCGAAGCCGGAGCTCAGCGGGCCCGACATCCCGCGCGTCGAGCACCAGTGCTCGAGCGAGCAGCCCCCCCGCCGCGCCGCGATCGCGCAGGCCTTCTGCTCCGCCCGGACGCCCCCGTCCCCGTTCTGCCCGCTCATCCCGTCCTCCCCGGCCCGCCGGAAGACGTCCGACGGGCGCACGACGGCAAAGCAACAGAACGTCCGAGGGAAGTCAACGCGCGTCTTGATATGAGAGAATCGTTGCGTCGCTCGCGCTTCCGCCATGACCGCCGCGCTCCTCGCCTGCGCCGTCCTCGCCGCGGCCCGCCCCGCGCGGGCGGCCGAGGCCGGGCCGTCCCCGGCCGCCTACGAGGCCCGCATCCACGCGGTCATCGAGGGCTTCACGGTCCGCTCCACGATCGGGCCCGCCGAGACCCCCCTTCCGCTGGAGTTGTCGAACCTCCTGCTCGACCACCCGGACCTGGCCGCCTACATCGTCCGCGTCCACAAGCTGGCGCCGTACCGGATCACGATGCGCGGGCCCCGCCAGTCCTGGGCGGACGACGGCGACGGCACGCGCGGCCTGGTGACCTTGGTCGAGCGCACCGAGAACCACCGTCTTTATTATGGAGAAGGCACGCACCGCAGCCGCCTGTTCCCGCTGATCCGCGCCTCCGCGGTGATCGCGATGGACGTGCAGGACGCCGCCGGTCCGGACGGACGCCCGGCCACGCGCACGACGTTCGTCGTCTACGTGAAGATCAAGAACCGCTTCCTGGCCGGCGTGGTCCGCGTCCTGCGCCCGTTCCTGCGCCGCACGGTCGTCGGGAAGTTCACGAAGGCCTTCCTCGTCGCCGACCAGGTCGGACGCCTGATGGCGAAGGACCCGCGCGCCGTCGCCGCGGACGTGCGCGCCTTCCCCGACCTCTCCCCCGAGACCCGCGCCGCGTTCCTGGCGGGCATCGCCGCCCTCGACGCGCCGCGCCCCGCTCCCGCGCGCTGACGGCGCGCGCCGCCCGCCCGGAGTTTTGTCGTTGAGAATTATCATCGCGCGGCCACCCCTCCGTCATCGCGCGCGAACGCCGCCGCGCGTATCATGTCCGCATGACGAACGGCGGTCCTCGACGGCCGATGAGGCGGCGGGCGGAACCGGCTCTCTCCCAGGAGCGGCCGGGCTCAGCGCGCGCGAGCCTCGCGCCCTCCCCACGGGTTCCTCCGGTCGCGCCGGAGATCGGCCAACCCCTTCGCGCCCCTCGACGCGGCGCCGGAAGAATGGCCATAATGTTGCTGACGCGAAAATCGGGAGAATGAACATGAAAAATCTCGCGAAGACCCTCAAAATCTCGGGCGCCGCGGCGATCCTGCTTCTGGCGGCGCCGCTCGCCGGACGAGCCGCCGAGCTGGCCGTCAAGCCCGCCGGCTCGCTCTACATCCAGGGAGACTCGACGCTGCACATCTGGCGCAGTACGGCCACCGAGCTCTCGCTGACCTTCACGACGGCCAAGGACGCGCCGGCCGACCTCGCCGAGGCGATCAAGGCCTCGAAGGTCGAGGCCTTCAAGGTCGAGGTCCCCCTGGCCGGGATGCGCTCCGGCGAGAAGGGCCTCGACAAGAACATGCGCAAGACGATGGACGCGTCGAAATTTCCGGACATCGCCTACGCGCTCGGCAAGTACGAGCTCGCCAAAAGCCAGGACGGCGCGATGATCGCGAAGACGACCGGCAGCCTGACGATCGCGGGCAAGACCCAGCAGGTCCCGATGGACGTGACCTTCCGCTTCGGCCCCAAGGGCGTCGAGCTGGCCGGCTCCTACACGCTGAACATGTCGGACTACGGGATCACGCCGCCGACCCTGATGTTCGGCGCGATCAAGGTCAAGGACCCCGTGACCGTCAACTTCGATCTGTTCGTGAACCCCAACGCCAAGGCGGACGCGCCGGAAGCGAAGACCAACAAAGGAGAGTAGCCATGAAAACCCCCATCCGCATCCTGGCCGTCGCGGCGCTGCTCGGGACGCTGGTCCCGCTCGCGCGCGCGCAGGCCGTCGACCCGGGCACCCCGGTCGCCAACAACGGGAACGTCACGCTGAACGTCTACGGCCGCGGCCAACTGCTGTCGGTCCTGCAGAACGTCCCGGACCCCCGCCGCGACAACAACCGCGCCTACATGTTCCTGAAGGAGTCGCGCCTCGGCGTGAAGGGGAACTACGAGGACGCCTTCAAGTACGACGTCCAGCTCGCCTTCGGCGGCGAGGACGCCAACGGCTCGAACACCGACATGTCCCTGCTGGACTTCGTGGCCGACGTGCCGATCAAGCCGCTGGGCGAGAACACGGTCTTCAAGTTCGGCCAGTTCCGCGTCCCGTTCGGCCGCGAGGGCCTGACCGACCGCGGCTACATGGACTTCGGCGAGCGCTCGGTGGCGTCCCTGCCCGTCTATCAGGGCCGCGACTACGGCATGGCGCTGGAGGCCACGCACGGGGTTTGGACCGGCACGCTGGGCACCTGGTCCGGCGGCGGACGCAACGTCCCCCAGCGCTTCCTGCCCGAGCGCATCGGCGTCCCGGAGCTCGTCGCGCGCTTCGGCTACAACGACGGCTACGACCAGGACATCTACCACGTCAAGGGCGTGGACCTCAACGTCAACCGCACGACCAAGGCCGCCTACATCAGCGCTCTGTACACGCACGACACGCAGATCGGCCACAGCACGGCTCTCGGCGTGCACACGGTCGACACGAACCTGATGCTCGACGCCAACTACAACCCGTTCCTCAAGAACGGCGGCCCGAACGGCGGGACCGGCGCTTACGCGCTCGACTCGGTCGGCAGCGCCGACAGCCTCCAGCGCGGCGACTACTGGGCGCTGGGCACCGACGCCGCGATCCGTCACCCGCTCGGCAACGGCCAGAGCGTCGGCGCCGAGTTCGAGGCGGACTGGACGGGCTTCCAGAACCGCTTCGGCGTCCTGCACATGGCCTCCGGCCGCGTCCAGGGCGACTACCAAGTCGGCCCGTTCGGCATCGGCCTGCGCTACGCGCTGCTGTCGATGGACAAGAAGTCCGGCTACCTGACGGCGGCGACGTCCCCGGCCAAGGGCGCGACGAACACCAACGCGAACATGGCCAAGCCCATCCAGGAGATCACGCCGTCGCTCGCCTGGCACGTCAAGGGGCACAACCTGAAGGTCGTGGCGGATCTGCCGATCTACCCGAACTGCCCGACCTTCTACGACCCGGCCCTCGGCGTCTACGCCTTCCCGGATCCGACGGCGATCGACGAGGTCACCGTGTCCGGCGGCGCGACTCAGCGCCACACGGTCACCGAGGCGCGGCTCCTCCTGCAGTTCATGTTCTGAGGAAATCATGAAGCTCCCGGGGCGCGTCGCGGTCCTGCTCGCACTGGCCTGCGCCGCGCCCCGGGCCTTCGCGTCCGGCGTCGACGTCCGCCTCCGCCAGGAGGCGAGCCGGACCTACGAGATCGAGGGGGCCTTCACGGTGAAGGCCCCCTCGTCCGTCGTCTGGGACGTGCTGACCGACTACGAGCGCATCCCGGATTTCGTCAAGTCGATGCGCGCCAGCCGCGTGCTCGACGGTCGCCGGGACGGCCCGGCGCTCGTCGAGCAGGAGGCCGTCGGCGGGATCTTCTTCGTGTCGCGCTCGGTGCGCGTGCTCCTGCAGGTGACGCGCGCGCCCGGGCGCCTGGACTTCCGCGACGTGGACGGCGGGGACTTCCGGACCTACTCCGGCTCCTGGCGG
The DNA here is from genome assembly GCA_028869495.1 of Elusimicrobiota bacterium. Taxonomy (GTDB): domain Bacteria; phylum Elusimicrobiota; class Elusimicrobia; order UBA1565; family UBA9628; genus GWA2-66-18. The sequence continues at coordinate 11,751 of JAGWRY010000317.1, forward strand.
ACGTCGCCGGTCCCGAACGGCACGCGCGTCTCGTATCGGCTCGTCGCCGCGCCCCGCTTCTTCGCGCCCAGCTTCCTGCTGAAGCCCGGGATGCGCGACGCCGCGCGCGGCCTGCTGTCCCAGGTGCGCGCCGAGATCGTCCGCCGCGCGGGCGAGCCGGCCTTCGCCTCCCGCTGACCCCTTGCGTCCGGCCGCCGGCGACGTATACTTCCGGGCGAAGCCATGGGCGATGATCGAGCCGCCGTTCGAGGCCTTCGGCGGGGCGCGGCGGCCCTGGCGGCCCTCCTCGCCCTCGCGGCGGCGGCCCGGGCCGCGGCGCCGCCGGACCCCGTCCAGCTGCGCCTTGTCCGCCGCGCCGACCGGCAGTACGAGGTCCAGGGTCTCTTCTTCGTCCCGGCCTCGACCGCGACGGCCTGGGACGTGCTGACCGACTACGAGCGCATCCCCCGCTTCGTGCCGGCGATGCGGCAGAGCCGCGTCGTCGGCGCCGCCCCCGACGGCGCCGAACTCGTCGAGCAGGTCGCGATCGGCCGCGCGCTGTTCCTGCGCAAGTCGGCGCGCGTCCTGCTCGAGGTCCGCCGCGACGGGGACCGGCTGGACTTCCGGGACGTGTCGCGCGAGGACTTCGACGACTACCGCGGGCGCTGGGAAGTCCAGAACACCGTCGCCGGCTCCCTCGTGGTCTACCGCTTGGTCGCCGACCCGAAGTTCTTCGCGCCGTCCTTCCTGATGAGGGGCGCCCTGCGCCGCTCGGCGCGCGACCTGCTCGCGCGCGTGCGCGCCGAGATCCTGCGCCGCGCCCGCGGGAAGGTCCTGGCCCAGGGCCCGGTCCCCGCAATGGACGCGCCGCCGCGCTAAGCGCTAAGATGCTGGGATGCCGGATCCCCTGAAGGAGCTGTTTCGCGCGCGCTTCGGCGCCGAGGCCGAGGCCCCGGTCCCGGTGCGCGCCGAGGGCTCCAACCGCCGGATCTACCGCCTGAAGAGCGGGAAGACGACCGCGATCGGGGTCCTCAACGAGGACGTCAAGGAGAACCGCGCGTTCATCGAGTTCTCGAAGCACTTCCGCCGGGAGGGCATCCCGGTCCCCGAGTTCTACGGCGAGGACGCCTCGGGCACCGCGTACCTGGAGGAGGACCTCGGCGACGAGACGCTGTTCCAGCTCCTCGGGCGCAAGCGCACGCCGAAGGGCCTGCCCGAGGAGGTCGTCGCCGCCTATCGCGAGGTCGTGCGCTGGCTGCCGCGCATCCAGATCGCGGCCGGCGCGACGCTCGACGACCGCTGGTGCTACCCGCGCAAGAGCTTCGACAAGCAGTCGATGCTCTGGGACCTCAACTACTTCAAGTACTACTTCCTGACGCTCGGCGGGATCGTCTTCCACGAGGAGAGGCTCGAGGAGGACTTCTCGCGCTTCGCGGACTATCTGCTCGCCGCCGACCGCGACTACTTCATGTGCCGCGACTTCCAGTCGCGCAACGTGATGCTGAAGGACGGCCGGCCCTACTTCATCGACTACCAGGGCGGCCGGCGCGGCGCCCTGCAGTACGACGTCGCCTCGCTGCTCTACGACGCGAAGGCCGACCTCCCGTTCGAACTGCGCGACGAACTGCTCGAGCTCTACCTGCGCGAGGCCTCCAAGCACGCGGCGGTGGACAAGGCCGAGTTCAAGAAGTTCTTCCCCGGCTTCGTGCTGATCCGCATCATGCAGGCGATGGGCGCCTACGGCCTGCGCGGCTTCCACGAGAAGAAGCCCTTGTTCCTGCAGAGCATCCCGTACGCGATCCGCAACATCGAGCGCGTGCTCCTGACCTCGAGCCTGCCGGTCGAGGTGCCCGAGCTCATGGACGTCTTCAAGCGCCTGGTCGCCTCCTCGGCCCTGCGCCAGTTCGGCGCGGCGAAGCTGAGGCTGCGCGTGCGCGTGCAGAGCTTCTCGTACAAGCACGGCCTGCCCAAGGACCCGAGCGGCCACGGCGGCGGCTACGTGTTCGACTGCCGCTGTCTGCCCAATCCCGGCCGACGAGCGGAATTCACGAAGTCGACGGGCCGGGACCCGGACGTCGTCGCCTACCTGTCGAAGGAGGCCGACGTCGACCGCTGGCTGAGGTCGGCCTGCGCGCTCGTCGACCAGGCCGTCGAGGACTACGGCCGGCGCAACTTCACGCACCTGTTCGTCGCTTTCGGCTGCACCGGCGGCCAGCACCGCTCGGTGTACTGCGCCGAGCGCCTGGCCAAGCACCTGAGCGACCAGGGCGTCGGCGTCAGCGTCGTCCACCGCGAGCAGAAGTCCTGGCCCGCGCGATGAAGGCCTTCGTCCTCGCCGCGGGCGTCGGCTCGCGCCTGCGCCCGCTGACCGACGCGCTCCCCAAGGCCCTGCTCCCGGTCGGCGGCGTGCCGATGCTCGAGCGGACCGCCGTCCGCCTGAGGGACGCGGGCGTCTCGGAACTCGTCGTCAACGCGCACCACCACGCGGAGCGCGTCGCCGCCTTCTGCGCGGACCTGGCCGGCCGCCTCGGCGTCCGCATCGACGTCTCGCGCGAGGACGCGCTCCTGCTCGACACCGGCGGCGGGCTCAAGAAGGCCGCGCCGCTCCTGTCCAGCGCGGGCCCGTTCTTCGTCCACAACGCCGACGTGCTGAGCGACCTGGACCTGCGCGCGCTGATGGCCGCGCACCGCGCCTCCGGGGCGCTGGCGACCCTGGCCTGCCGGGGGCGCCCGAGCTCCCGCCTCCTGCTGTTCGCGCCCGATGGGCGCCTGGCCGGACGGCGCTCGCCCGAGGGCGTCGAGTGGGCCCGCGAGCCGCGGCCCGACGCCGAGGCGCTCGGCTTCGACGGGATCTCGGTCCTCTCGCCGGAACTCCTGCCGCTGATCTCCGAGGAAGGCGTCTTCCCGCTGACTCGGCCCTGGCTGAGGCTGGCCGGCGCGGGCCGGGAGATCCGCCTCTTCCGCGCCGACCGCTGGGCCTGGCACGACGTCGGCTCTCCCGAGCGCCTGGCCGCCGCCGAGGCCTGGGCCTCCCGGAGGGGCTGAGGAGCGCACTTTTCCGCCGTCGCCGCGTATTATTCTCGGGCCGGACGCGCGCGGCGCGCCGGACGACAAGGAAGACCATGAAGACCATCCTGACGATCCTGACGGCGGCCCTGGCCCTGGCGGCGGCGGCGCCCGCCCCACACGCCCCGACCGCCGCGCCGTCGGCCGCGGAGGCGCGGGCCGCCCGCGCCCGGATCAAGTCGGCCGAGAGGGACATCCGGCTGTCCTGGAAAGACCAGCAGGCCGAGCTGAAGACGCTCTCCGCGCAGGAGGACGCCGCGCTGAAGGCCGCGCGCGCGACCCCGCCCGGCAAGACCGGCCGCGGCGCCCGCGACGCGGCCAGCCGCGTGCGCCAGGACTACCAGGCCAAGAAGAACGCCGTGCGCGCCCGCTACCGCGCCCGGCGCCAGGCCTCCCGCGCCCGGATCTTCGCCGCGCGCAAGGTCCTGCGCGCCGCCCGCCCGCCCCGCCCCGCGCCGAAGCCCG
>JAGWRY010000318.1 GCA_028869495.1 Elusimicrobiota bacterium
CGCCGACGAGGTCGCGCGCGACCTGCCCGATCGCCTGCGACACGCCGAGGGCCTCGCGGTTGCCGTCGGCGAGCGCCTTCTCCTTCTCGGCGGGATCGACGATGACGCCGTAGGCCTTCTTCAGCTCGTCGGCCTTCGGCGGCTCGCACTGGAACGCCTTCGTCACGGCCCGGGTCATCGTCTGCCCCGAGATGAAGACGTCGCGGACGACGCGGGTCACGCCGTTCTCGATGATCGAGAGGTTCGTGACCATGTGGCCGATGTTCAGGTAGAGGGTCGCGCCCGGGCCCTCCTTGGGGTCGCGGGCCTTCTCGTGGACGTTCTCGAGCGCGAAGCTGTCGACGTCGATGATCGTCGGATGGAAGCCGCAGGCCTGCAGGATCTCGAGGCGCGCCGAGACCAGCTCCTTCTTGGCCGCGACGAGGACCGTCTCCATCTTCTTCTGCCCGTCCTCGACGATCTCGCTGAGAATGTGGAAGCCGAGCTGGACCTCGTTGATGTCGAACGGGATGAACGGCTCGGCCTCCGTCGTCAGCGTCGCCTGGAGCTCGGTCTTGGTCAGGCGCGGGAACTTCACGTAGCGCACGATCACGGAGTTGCCCGACAGGGAGGTCGCCGCTTCGCGGACCTTGACGCCCTTCTCGATCAGGAAGGCGCGCAGGGCGGAGACGACCGCGGTCTTCCTCTCCTCCGGGGAGGCCTCGGCCTTCGCGGACAGCGGCAGGTGGCCCCAGGCCTTCAACTGAAGGAGCGGACCCTCCGCCTGGAGCAGGACGACCTTGACGGCGTAGCTGCCGACGTCGACGGCGACGACGTCCTTCGGGCCCAGGAGCATCTCTCCCAGGCCCTTCAGGGCGGTCAGTCGCGCCTTGACGGCATCCATTTTGAGCGGCATCGTTCTATTCAGGCATTAAAAAAGCGCCGGCGGCCCCCCGCTCTGCGCGGGAAGGTCGAACTCGGCGCGTTTTTTTGCGGCTCTGAGTTATAACAGGTTTGCCGGGGGGTGTCAAGACCCGCCTCCGAAACGAACGCCGAACTTCGCGGCCAGCGTATAGCCGTCGCCGCGGCTGACGACGTCCGGGGCGCCCAGGCTGCTCGTCGCGGGATATGTGCGCGACGCCATCGTCAGATAGCCGAACTCCAGGCCCAGGACGCCGCCGTCGGCGAAGACCTTCTCGACGCCGCAGCGCCCCGCCATGGCCAGACCGGTCGCCTCGGCCCGGACCAGCGGGAGTTCGCTCCCGGCCCAGGAGTAGCCGCTGGACGCCTGCAGGTAGGCGTCCATCCGGGTGCGATGCGCGCCGACGCCGACGATCAGATAGGGCCGCACCCCCTTCCACGGTCCGCTCACGCGCAGCAGGGCCAGGACGACCTGAGAGTCCCCGCGCACGCGAGCGGACGCGCCCGGGTAGGCGGCCAGTCCCTTGAGGGCGTAGGCGCTCCGGGAGACGTAATCCGCCTCGACGCCGGCGTCCAGGACCGCGAGCGTCCTGTCGAAACCCCGATCGGAGTAGGTCAGCGGGGCCAGCCGATGAAAATAATCCACGCCGAAGTAATAGCCGTCGCGCCCGAAGCGCTCTCCTTTGTCTCCCGCGGTCCCGTTGATCCCGAAGCGCGCGGTCGGATGGAAGTCTCCGGTCAGCAGGGTCGCCTCGCTCCGGCCGTCGCGGGACAGCCAGGCTCCGGTCGGGTCGAAGGACGACCCGGCCTGGGCCCGGACGGCCGCCGCGCAGAGCAAAAGCGCGCCGAGAACGGCGCCTCCTCTCATTTTCCCCCTCCCGCAGATAAAAAAACGCCCGCCGCCCCCGCTTTCCGGGGAGCGGACTCGGCGCGGGGGAGTGATAACAGGTTTGCCCAGCCTTGTCAAGTCCTGTAACATTGCGCGCTTCTCCCGGATGGCCGCCCCTCGACGAGGATTCGTGTTATAATGAGCCGATGAAGTCGGTGCTTTTCGACTACGGCGGGACCCTGGACGCGGATGGGGCCACCTGGCTCGAGCGCTTCTATCCGATTTATAAGGAGAGCGGCGTCGACGCCCCGCGCGAGCGCTTCGACCGCGCCTTCTACGACTCCGATGACGCCCTGCCGGCCCGCCACGCGCTCCGGGGGCTGGACCTCGAGCAGACCCTGCGCCTGCAGGTCCGCGACGTGCTCGCGGCGCTCGCGCCGGAGCGCGCCGACCTGGTCGAGCCCATCGCCGGGCGCTTCGCCGAGGAGAGCCGCCGCCAGTTCCGCCGCCTGACGCCGTCGCTCGAGCGCCTGGCCGCCCGCTACCGCCTCGGCGTCGTGTCGAACTTCTACGGCAACCTCGACGGGATTCTGCGCGCGGAGGGCCTGGCCGGGCTCTTCTCCGTCGTGGCCGACTCGGGCGCGCTGGGCGTGACGAAGCCGGATCCGGAGATCTTCCTGCACGCGGCCCGCGCGCTGGACAGCCGGCCCGAGGAGTGCGTGATGGTCGGAGACTCCGTGCCGCGCGACATGAAGGGCGCCGCCGCGGCCGGCATGCGCCGGGCCCTGGTCTGCACGAAGCCGCAGGCGCCCGACGCGGGCCAGGACTGGACGGTGCGCTCCGTCGTCGAGTTGGAGGCCCTGCTGCCGTGAGCTTCTCCGCCGGGATCATCGCCGCCGGGGACGGCTCGCGCCTGGCCGCCAGCCACCCGGGAACCGTCAAGCCGCTCGTCCCGGTCGCCGGGCGCCCGCTGATCCACTGGGTCGTCGCGGGCCTCGCGCAGGCCGGCGCGGGCTCCCTGACCGTGCTGACCAACAGCCGCGGGACGCCCGTGCCCGGCAGCCTGGAGGCGGCGTTCCCGTCCCTGGTCTTCGACTTCCTCCGCGCCGACACGGTCTCGTCCTTCGAGAGCTTCCGCCTCGTCTGCCGGCGCCTGTCCGAGCGCGCGCCGGAGTTTCTCGTCAGCACCGTCGACGCGCTGATCCCGCCCGCCGACGTCGCCCGCTTTTGGGACGCCTGCCGCGGCGCGCGCGCCGACGCGGGTCTGGCGCTGACCGCGCACGTCGACGACGAGAAGCCGCTGTGGGTCGACGTCGACGAGGCCGGCCTCGTGACGGCCGTCGGCGACGACGCCCGCGCGCGCCGCCGCGTGACCTGCGGGCTCTACTACATGACCCGAGCGGCCGCCGCGCGGCTCCCCGACGCCGCCGCCCACCCGCGCCTGCGCGACTTCTGGAGGTCGCTCGCGGCCTCCGGCGCGCGCGTGGCCGGAACGTCGCTATCGAAGACCCTCGACGTGGACCGCCCCGAGGACGTCGCGGCGGCCGAAGCCTACCTGACGACGGAGAAGACGCGATGAAAGTCCTGGGAATCTTCCGCGAGGTCCAGAACTCGCCGAACCGCGAGAGCGACGACGCGCTGATCCTGAAGGCGGTGATGGACCAGCTCTCGATCCTGAAGACCGAGACGACGCTGATGACGCCCGAGGAGTTCGACCGCTCCGACGCGGCCGGCTTCGACGCGATCGTCCCGATGTGCGAGACCTACCCGCGCCTGATGCGCCTGAGGTCGCTCGAGGCCCGCACCGGCGCGATCGTGATCAACCCGGCCGACTCGGTCCTCGGCTGCTACCGCACGCGCATGCTCGAGTCCTTCTCGCGCACGACCGGCCTGTCCTACCCGCCGACCGCCGTGCGCCGCACGACCGCCGAGGCCAACGCCGCGCCGCCGGACTTCGAGGCCGGCGCCGGCTACTGGATCAAGCGCGGCGACGTGCACAACACCTGCACCTACGACGTCGTCTACGCCCGCGGCTGGGACGAGGTCGCCGCGATCCGCCGCGAGTTCGAGAGCCGCGAGATCAAGGACATGGCCGTCCAGCGCCACGTCGACGGCGACCTGATCAAGTTCTACGGCGTCGGCCCCGGCCAGTGGTTCACCTGGTTCTACCACGACCCGTCGACCGCGCGCCGCCTGCCGTTCGAGCTCGAGGACCTGGCCGCCCAGGCCGAGCTGGCCGCCGCCGCCGTCGACGTCGAGATCTTCGGCGGCGACGCGATCGTGACTCCCGAAGGCTCCATCTTCGTCATCGACATCAACTCCTGGCCGAGCTTCGCGCGCGTGCGCGCCGAGGCCGCGGTCCAGATCGCCCGCCGCCTGCGCGCCCGCCTGCGCCAGGCGGCCGCAAGGAAGGCCTGACATGACCCCGCAGACTCTCGCCGAGACGCCGTACTCCGCCGGACCCAAGTCGAAGGCCTTGTTCGACGAGGAGCAGGCCTACATCGCGCCCGGCCTGCAGACGATCGCCCTCTACGCTCAGATCGCCGTCGAGTCCGGCCAGGGCGCGACCCTGCGCGACGCCGACGGCAAGACCTACCTGGACCTCGTCGCCGGCATCGGCGTGGCCTCGCTCGGCTACGGCCATCCGGAATGGGCGAAGGCCGTCGCCGAGCAGGCCGCCAAGACCGCGGTCGGCTCGTTCACGTCGGCCCGCCGCCTGAATTTCCTGAAGACGCTGGCCTCGGTGACGCCGAAGGGACTGACGCGCTGCCAGCTCTACAGTTCGGGGGCCGAGGCCGTCGAGGCGGCCCTGCGCCTGGCCAAGTCCAAGACCGGCGGCTTCGAGGTCGTCGGCTTCTGGGGCGGCTTCCACGGCAAGACCCTTGGGGTCATGGGCCTGCTCAACGACGGCTTCAAGGACTCCTACGGGCCGATGGCGCCGGGCCTGCATCTGGCGCCGTATCCGGACAGCCGCCGCTGCCCGTTCGGGACGAAGGAGCCGCACGACTGCGGCGCGCACTGCCTCAGCTTCCTGCGCGAGATGATCAAGCGCGAGACGACCGGCGCGATCGCCGCGATCCTGCTCGAGCCGGTCCAGGGCACGAACGGCAACGTCGTCCCCCCGGCGGGCTTCTTCAAGGGCGTCGCCGAGATCGCCAAGGAGACCGGCGCGATGTTCCTCTCCGACGAGATGATCTGCGGCTTCGGGCGCACCGGGAAGATGTTCGGCTGCGACCACGAAGGCGTGATCCCGGACCTGATGACGATCGGCAAGGGCTTCGGCGGCGGCTTCCCGGTTTCGGGCGTCGTCGCGTCGACCGAGCTCGCCTCGGCCGCGCCCTGGTCGAAGCCGTCCGGCTCCTCATCCAGCTACGGGGGCAACCCGCTCGCCTCCGCGGCCTGCGACGCGACGCTGCAGGTGATCCTGCGCGACAAGCTCGTCGACAACGCCGCGAAGGTCGGCGCCGCGATGCTCAAGCGCCTGGAGCAGATGAAGGCCTCGCAGCCGCTGATCGGCGCGGTGCGCGGCCGAGGATTGATGCTCGGCGTCGACCTCGTCGAGCCGAAGACCGGCGCGGCGCTCCCGAAGCCGATCTGCCGCGAGGTCTTCGAGGAAGGCCTCAAGCGCGGGGTCCTGACGATGGCGTACAACCCGTCGCTGCGCATCAACCCCCCGCTCGTGATCTCCGAGGCGGAGGCGCTCGGCGGTCTGTCCCTGCTGGGCGAGGCCCTCGAGACGGTCCGCCGGAGGCGCGGCCTCTGAGGCGCGCCGCCCTCGTCGGCTTCGGCGCGATCGCCGAGAACGCCCACCTGCCCGCGCTCGCGCAGGCGGGCGTCGCGCTCGCCGCGCTCGCCGAAAAGTCCGCGCCGCGGCGCGAGGCCGCGGCGCGCGCCGTTCCCTCGGCGCATCTGTATTCGACCCTCGAGGAGCTGCTGCGCGCGGAGAACGCTCTCGATTTCCTGATCGTCGCCACGCCGCCCCTCTACCACGCCGACGCCGTCCTGGCCGGTCTGCGCGCCGGCCTGCCGATCCTCTGCGAGAAGCCGCTGACCCTCGACGCCGAGGCCTTCGCCGCGATCCGCGCCGAGTCCGAGGCGCGGGGCCTGGCCGTCTATTCGGTCAACAACTGGGCGTTCTCCCCGCAGTGGTCGCGCCTCCTCGAGACCGCCGCCTCCGGCCGCCTCGGGCCGATCCGCCACGCCGAGATCCGCGTCCTGCGCACGCGCCCGTCGGTCTCCGCCCTGCCCGGCGACTGGCGCAAGGACCCGGCCGTCTCCGGCGGCGGCA
>JAGWRY010000319.1 GCA_028869495.1 Elusimicrobiota bacterium
AGGGCGAGGGCGTGCCGGCCGGGGCCGAGCAGGCGCGCCTCGCCGCCGGCGGCGACCAGCGTCGCGGCGAGCGGGCCGCGGCGCGACTCCAGGACGGCGAGGTTGACCAGCTCGTGGCCGAGACCGCCGCCGAGGGCGCCGGCGACCAGCACCTCGCGCGCGCCCGCGCGCTCCAGGAAGTCGAGGGACTTCTCGAGGTCCGAGCGGGACTCGTCGCGGTCGGCGAGGCGCGGCACGCGCGCCCAGGCGCGCGGCAGGCACCGCGGCAGGCTGTCCAGGTCGCCGACGATCGCGTCGGGGACCAGGCCCAGGGCGAGCGCGTGGCGCGCGGCGCCGTCGGCGCAGACGACGAGGGACGCGCGGCGGGCGAGCGCGCGGACCCGGACGGGCGCGCCCAGCTCCCCGCCCAGCAGCAGCAGGGCCGCGCTCACTCGGCGCCTTCCGGCTCGACCTGGAGGGTCACGTGCGTCAGCCCGAAGCGCTCGGCGAGCAGGGCCTTGCCCGCCTCGAGCGCGTCGCAGGCCCGGCGCGGGTCCGCGACGACGAGGTGGCCGCTCATCGCCTCCTGGCCCTGCGTCAGCGACCACAGGTGCACGTCGTGCACCTCGCGCACCCCGTCGAGGCCCGCCAGCGCCGCGCGCACCTCCTCGAGGTCCAGGTGCGCGGGCGTCCCCTCGAGCAGGATGTGCACGGAATCGCGCAGGAGCCAGTACGCGGTCAGCACGATGCCGACGCAGATCAGGGCGCTGGCCAGCGCGTCGGCCTCCAGCCAATTCAGCGTCAGGATCGCGATCGCGGCCGCGATCGCGCCGAGCGAGCCGGCGGCGTCGGAGAGGACGTGCAGCAGCGCGCCGCGCACGTTGATGTTGGTCCGGCCGCCCCGCCACAGGATCGCGGCCGAGGCCAGGTTCGCGCAGAGGCCCAGGACGGCGACCGCCAGCATCGGCCGGGCGGCCACCGGCGTCGGGAAGACCCAGCGCGACCACGCCTCGCGCAGGATGAAGCCGGTCGCGAGCATCAGCACGACGCCGTTGCCGAGCGCGGCCAGCACCTCGACGCGGCGGTAGCCGTAGGTCCGCTTCGGGTCGGCCGGCAGACGCGCCAGGCGCGCCGCGAAGAAGCTGAGGCTCAGGCCCAGCAGGTCGACGGCGACGTGCGTCGCGTCCGCGATCAGCGCGAGGCTCCCGGACCACCAGCCGCCGGCGACCTCCGCGACGAAGATCGCCGCGGTCAGGGCCATCGCGGCCGCCAGCGGGCGCGAGGCGAGGTCGCGGTCGGCCGGGCCGCTCACGTCAGGCCTCGGGCTTCGCCTTCTGGCGCGCGATCTCGTAGAGGAGCGCGGTCGCCGCGCAGGAGGCGTTGAGGGAGCCGACGCCGTGCGCGACCTGGGGCACGCGCAGGAGCTCGTCGCAGGACGCGCGCACGAGCGCGCGCAGGCCGTAGCCCTCGGAGCCGATCACGAGCACGCACGGGGTGTTGAGGACCGCGCTCCAGGCCTCCTTGCCGTCCGCGTCGGCGCCGTAGATCCAGAGGCCCCGCTCCTTGCAGCGCGCGAGCGCCTGCGCGAGGTTGACGACGCGGTGGATCGGGATCTTGAGCGCGGCGCCCGCCGAGGCCTGGACCGCGGCCGGGGTCAGCGGCGCCGAGCGCCGCTCCGGCGCGACCAGGCAGCGCGCGCCGAGCTGGAGCGCCGAGCGCGCGATCGCGCCGAGGTTGTGCGGGTCCTGGATCTGGTCGAGCGCGACGATCACGAGCCCCTTCTTGCGCTCGTCGTCGAGGGCGTCGAGCCACTCGACGAAGGTCCCGGCCGGGTCGAAGGCGGTCTTCAGCGCGACGCCCTGGTGGCGGCCGCCCTTCAGCGCCCGGTCGAGCTCGGGGCGCGCCATGTACTGCACCGGCAGGCCCAGGTCCTTCGCGCGGCGCACGAGCTCGCCGATGCGCTCGTCCTTGAGCTCGTGCTCGATCCACAGCTCGCGCGCCTCGCCCGGGTTGTCGGTCAGCGCGCGCACGACGGCCTCGAAGCCGCCGAGCCAGCGCGCGGGGGCGTTCGTCGGCAGGGCCGACTCGGGCTTGTCGCGGCGCGGGCCGCGCCCGGAGCGCCGTCCGCGCCCGTGCTCGCCGCGTCCGTGCTCGCCGCGACCGTCCTTGCGGAACCTGTTCATTTCGGCCTCGCTTTCTGCCCGCCCTTGCCGTCCTCGACGAGCCAGCCCAGGGCGTCGATCTCCCGGCGCAGGCGGTCGGACGCAGCGAAGTCCTTGGCGGCGCGCGCCCGCGCGCGTTCGCCCAACAGGTCGGCGACTGCGGACGGAACCGCCGTCTCGGCCTCCGGCGCGAACAAGTCGAGGGCCAGCACGGTCTCCGCCTCCTCGAGGAAGGACTTCTTGGCTCCGGCGGGAAGATCGGACTTCAGCGCGTCCCAGACGACGGACAGCGCCGCGGGAACGTTCAGATCGTCCGAAAGAGCCTCTCGGAAGCGCGCGGAGTATTCCGCGCAGCCCGGCTTCGGCGCGGCGCCGGCCAGCGCGCGCGCGGCCTCGCGCAGGCGGCGGCGGGACGTCTTCGAGGACTCCAGCGACTCCCAAGTGAAGTCGAGCTGTTTCCGATAATGAGCCGTGAAGCAGTGATATCTGTAGTCGAGCGGCGAGAAGCCCTTCGGCCCCAGGTCGGCGAGGGTCACGAAGCCGCCCGCGGACTTGGCCATCTTCGCGCTGTTCATCAGCAGGAACTCGCCGTGCAGCCAGACCCGGGCGAACGGCCGGCCGGTCGCGCCCTCGGACTGCGCGATCTCGTTGGTGTGATGGACCGGGATGTGGTCGACGCCGCCGCAGTGGACGTCGAGGGTGTCGCCGAGGAAGCGCATTGCCATCGCCGAGCACTCGGCGTGCCAGCCCGGGAAGCCTCGGCCCCACGGCGAGTCCCACTCCATCTGCCGCTTTTTGTCCTTCGGGGAGAACTTCCACAGCGCGAAGTCGGTGTTGTGCTTCTTCTCGGGGTTGGCCTCGACGCGCGCGCCGGACTTCAGGCCCTCGAGGTGCTCGCGCGGCATCAGCTTGCCGTAGTCCGGGAGCTTCGCGGTGTCGAAGTAGACCCCGTCGGAGGTCCGGTAGGTCAGGCCCTTGGCCTCGAGTCGGCGGACCAGGCCGATCTGCTCCGGGATGTGGTCGGTCGCGCGGCACAGGACGTCGGCGGGCAGGAGGTTCAGCGCCTTCGAGTCGGCGAGGAA
>JAGWRY010000320.1 GCA_028869495.1 Elusimicrobiota bacterium
GCACCGCGAGGTGGATCTGAAGGATCCGGTTCAGGTACTGGTGCTGCTTGATCGGGTTCATCGTGACGAAGTCCTCGAGGCTGGCCGTCTCCGTCAGGACGTTGCGGAAGGTCGTCACGTATTTCTGCACGGTATCCGCGAAGCCGACCGCGAGGGACTCCTGCATCGACAGCGTCTCCTTGCGCAGCGACTGCTGGGAGATGCTGATCAGGTTGTAGCCGACGAAGCCCATCGGCGCCAGCGAGATGAGCAGGAACCAGAAGAGGATCTTGTAGGCGAGCTTGCCGCGCCTCTTCGTGGGCATGGCGGCCTATCGGCTCCGCGGCGAGCGGCCGCTTTCTGCGCTATGCTCGGTCATGGTGGGGGGCTTCGACCCGGACAGTGTAGCGCTCCCGGGGCACGAATTTGTTGCGGCGGCCCGGCGCGTCAGCCCCGCGCGGCGTTGCGCGACAGCAGCTGCTTGATCCGCGCCGACAGCTCCGCGAGGTCGAACGGCTTCGTGATGTACTCGTCGGCGCCGAGCTCGAAGCCCTGCTTCTTCTCCTCCGACGAGAGGAAGCGCCCAGTCATCATGATCAGGATCACGGTCTTCGAGCGCTTGCGCAGCTCCTGGCAGATCTGGAAGCCCGAGGAGTCCGGGAGCTGGATGTCCATGATCACGACTTGCGGCTCGATCTTCTGGGCGGCGGCGATCCCGTCCTTCGCGTCGCCGGCCTGATGGCACTCGAAGCCGTCGAGGTCCAGGACCTCGGCGAGGCTCTCGCGCAGGTGCGCGTCGTCGTCGATGATGAGCAGCTTCGGAAGCTTCGTCATGTCATCTCCTCAGTTCCCCGCCGGGCGGGACCAGCTTGTAGCCGACGCACGGGATCGTCGTGATGTAGCGGGCCGCGGCCTTGAGCTTCTCGCGCAGGCGCCTCACGTGGACGTCGACCGTCCGCGGCGAGCCGAAATAGTTGTAGCCCCAGACGCGCTCGATCAGGTACGGGCGCGACAGGACGCGGTTGGCCGAGCTCAGGAACACGTAGAGCAGGTCCAGCTCCTTCGAGGTCAGCGGCACGCGCTTGCCGCTGACGTGCAGGGTGTAGCTGGTCAGGTTGAGCTCGATCTCGCCCATCTTGATCAGCTCCTCCGGAGCGCTCGCCTGCGTGCGGCGCAGGACCGCCTTGATGCGCGCCAGGCACTCGGCGGTGTCCCAGTTCAGCGACAGGCACTCGTCGGCGCCGGCCTGGAAGAAGGCCAGGCGCAGGGACACGCGGTCCTTCACGGCCGCGGCGGGCGCGGCCGCCGCCGAGGGCGCGCCGCGGCCGAACAGGGCGTACGCGTGCTTGGCCGGAGACGCCGCGGCCGCGGGCTGGTCGGCGTGCTCGACGAGCGCCACGATCGGTAGCTGCTTGGCCGGCCCTTTCGTGCGCAGGGCCTTCACGAACTCGACGCCGTCCTCGTCGACGAGCTTCTGCCCGACCAGGAGGAGGTCGCAGCCGCGGTGCGCGAGCAGGCCGTGGACCTCCTTCGCGCGCTGGGCGACGGTGACCGACATCCCGGCGCCCTGCAGCGCCTCCAGGACGACGGCCGCTCGGTTCGGCTCGCGGGACGCGTAGACGACGTTGACGCGCATCCGGCCTTAAGCCTCGCCTTCCCCGTCGTCTCCCTCGAGGTCGAGGCTCAGGCCGCCGAGGCCGAGCGCGCCCGCGAACAGGTTGTAGAGCGCGGCGACGAGCAGGAAGACGCCGTCCATCAGCACCGCGTAGAACAGCGTGAAGAGCAGCATCGACAGCAGGCGCAGCGGCACGGACATCGCCGCGTTCTCCGCGTTCGGGACCAGCAGGAAGGTCGTCATCCCGCCGAGCAGGCCGAGGGTCGCGAGGACCGCGGTGACGGCCGGCTGCGTCGCGACGAGGATGGCGCCCCCGCCGACGACGGCCGCGGCGATGGCCGGCACGACCATCTGGCGTCCGATCAGCACGAGCGCCGCGGCGACTCCGACGATGGCCACGACGGGCAGGACGGGATTCTTGATCCAGTACGGGTCGATCCGCTTGACGCGATAGCTCATGCGTGTCTCCTTAATAGCTCTGGAAGCTCCACAAGCTTAACAGAACGGCGCGGAGAGCGCAAGTGTTCGCGGCAGCGCGCGCCTACAAGCGCGCGGCGGCGGTCTTCGGCTCGAAGAGGATCAGCGTGCGCTTCGTCTCGCCGTCCTGGTCGAGATGGACGGCCTTCACGTGGCAGGGCTCGGAGCGGAACATCGTGTCCGCCTCCTTGACCTGGTTCGGGTTGTCGAGCGCGACGCTGACGAGGCGCAGGACGTCCTGCTGCTGGCTGTCGATCACGTCGAGCAGGTGCATCTTGCCGTCGGTCGTGACCGTGCCGGTGACCGGGAAGTTCGTGTACAGGACGGCGTTGTCCTCGTCGACGACGATCGCGCGGTGGCGCTTGGAGACGACCGCCTTCAGGATCGACTCCCACCACTGCGCCTCGGCGGCGCCGCGCTGCTTTTCCTTGGCCATCGCGCCGGAGATCTCCGTCTTGACCTTCGACAGGAAGATGCCGATGACCCCGGCGAGCTCGCCGATCTCGTCGCCCGGCGGGGCGAACTTCAGCTCGAAGTTTTTCAGCGAGATCGACTCGATCGCGTCGCGCAGGTTCAGCATCGGGTTGATCACGAAATGATGGAGGAAGAAATACAGCGGGATCCCCAGGAGCAGCAGCACGCCGACGGCCCCGATCTCGTACTTGTGCATCGCGCGGCTGATGACGCCGACGACGTTCCGTCGGCTGACCTGGATGTCCAGGATGCCGAGGACGTCGCCGCGCAGGGCCAGCGGGATCGCGATGTCGTAGAGCGGCATGTTCGGGACCGCCCGGACGATCGGGGTCTTCGCGAGCCACGCCTGCTCGATCGCGTCGGTCGGCAGGCTCACCTGCTTCGTGAAGTCGTCGAAGGACTTCGTCAGCATCGACGGGTCCTTGAACCAGCGCACCTCCCCGTACTTGTTCAGGTACAGGAGCGACGCGATGCGGTCGTCCTTGGACAGGCGGGTGACGATGTCGAGCTCGGGCATCGTGATCACGCTCTGGTTGCGCGCCAGGCCGTCGATCAGGGTCGGCGCGTAGAGCCGGACCATGTCGATCGACTCCTGCTTGAGCTTCTCGTCGAACGTCCACTTGAACAGGTTGTAGTAGAAGATCCCGCCGAGGGACATCACGTACGCCCCGATCAGGGTGAACCAGATGAACCACTTGACCGACAGCTTCATCGCCCCGCCCGGCGGCCGGCGGCGGTCCCGCTCACTGGCCGCCGCCGTAGAGCTTGTCGATCTTGTCGAGGCCGGCGACCGCGTCGCTGTTGCTCGGATCGAGCTCCTTGGCCCTCAGCCACTTGTTGCGCGCCGTCTGATAGTCCCCGCGCTCGAAGGCGATCACTCCCTCGAGATAGTTCTGCTGGGACTGCTTCTTGGCGTCCGCGCTGGTCAGGGCGGGCGCGGCGGGCTCGGCGGGGGCCTCGGCGGGCGCCGACGACTGCGCGACCGCCGCCTGCTCCGCGGCTTTCTTCTTCTCCTCGGCCGCGGAGGCGGCCTCGTCCGCCGCCTTCTTCTTGGCGGCCGCGGCCTGCTCCTTGGCCCGCTCTGCGGCCTGCTTCTTGGCGTCCGCCTCGCGGATCTTCTGCTCCTTGGCGCGGGCGATCAGCTGGTCGGCCGCGGCGGGATCGTAGCCGTACTGCGTGGCCGCCTTCCACTCGCCGATCGCCTTGTCGTACTGGCGCGACTCGTAGAGGCGCCTCCCCTCGGCGACGTGCTGGTTGGCCACCTCGGCGCGGATCTCCGCCTGGAGCTTCTGGGCCTTCAAGTTGCCGGGGCCGGTCTCGAGGACCTGATCGAGCATCTTCAAGGACTCGAGCACCAGTCCCTGGCTGTAGAGGTTCAGCGCGGTCTGAAGCTTCTCGTTGGCCTCCTCCTGGCGCTCCTCGGCCTCGACCTTCGCGATCGCCGCGGTCAGGTGCGGGAAGCGCGGGTTCAGGACGAGCGCCGCGTACCACTGGTCGAGCGTCTCGCTGAGCCGGTGCTGGCGGTAAGCCTTCTGTCCGCGCCGGTAGTGGTCGACCGCCATCGCGTCGTTGGCCCTCTTCAGCCAGTAGCGGGCCTTCAGGTTGCTCGGCGAGAGCTCGACGACCTCCTTCCACTTCTCGGAGGCCTCCGCGAGGCGCCCCTGACGATAGAGGGACATCCCCTCCTCGAAGCGGTCGGCGAGCATCTCGCGCTTGGAGGCGCTCGGCGCGACGGAGCCCTTCAGGTCGCGCGTCGCGCGGTTCAGGACCGCCGCCTCCTCGAAGCCGGGGTCGATCGCGAGGATCTTGCGGGTCAGCTCGTTGGCGTCCTCGAACTTCCCCTCCCGGTAGAGGTCGAAGGCGTTCTCGTAGACGATCTGGAGGGTCTTGTGCTCGATGCGCGCCTTCTCGAGCTGGATCGTGTAGATGTACTTGCGCTTGTCCTCGTCGGAGGAGATCGTCCCCAGTTTCAGGTGGGACATGTCGAGGAACAGGCCCTCGGTGCCCTTGGTCTTCGGCGGCTCCTGGGCGCGCGCGAAGGCCGCGAGCGCGGGCAGGGCGAGCAGGACGGCGAGGGCGCGGGCGCGCATCAGAAGCCGAGGCCTCCCTGGATCAGGCTCTTCATCATCGGAGCCAGCATCATGATGAAAACGGTCGGGAAGATGAAGATGAACAGGGGGATCAGCATCTTCGTCGAGGCCTGCGCGGCCAGCTTCTCGGCCTTGTTCAGGCGCCGGAAGCGCATGTCGGCCGCGTAATTGCGCAGGAGCTCGACCAGGCTGGTGCCGAGCTCGTCGGACTGGATGATCAGGCCGACGAACGAGCGGATCTCGGCGACGCCGGTGCGCATCGCCAGGCGCTTGAGCGCGTCGCGCCGCGTGTAGCCGAGCTGGACCTCGTTGATCACCTTCTCGAACTCCTTCTCGAGCTCGGTGCGCTGCTCGGACTTGACGTTCTTCAGGATGCGCTCGATCGCCGCCATGTAGTCGAGGCCCGCCTCGATCGTCAGCGCGAGGAGGTCGACGGTCGTCGGAAAGTTGCGCATGATGTCCGATTGGCGCGCGCGGACGCGCCCGTTGAAGATCGAGTCCGGGACGAGGAAGCCGACGACCCCGAAGAGCAGTCCGAACAGGGAGCCCGTGCCGAGATAGGCGAGGCCGCCGAAAGCCGCCGCGAAGAACTCCTTCAGGTGCAGCATGTCGAGCGGGGTCGGCTTCGCCGGCCGCCCCATCATCATGTGCAGCTCCTCGAGCTTGACGTCGAGATGGAAGGTCCTCAGCAGGAACAGGTCCAGCCGCTCGAGCGCGCCGCCGTTCGGGTTCAGGCTCGAGAAGGCGGACGAAGTGCCGACCTCCTTCTTCGCGAGCCGGGAGAGGTCCGACTCGTCCGGCTCCGCCGGCGGGGCGAACAGGCGGCTGATCGTCGTGTAGCACGCGACCGACCCCAGCACCCCGACGGCGAGGAGCAGGTAGTGGGTCAGCGGGTCGATCGGGGCGTTCGCCATGTCAGGTCGCGGTCCTCAGACGTTGATGTCTCCCAGCTTGTTGACGATCTTCATGCCGATCGAGATCCAGATCGTGCAGAACAGCAAAGTGAAGAAGCCGAGCGGCGTGAAGTAGAACTCCTTCATCGTCGTCGGCTGGAACGCGAACATGATGATCAGCATGATCCACGGCATCACGCCGACGACGATCGCCTGGATGCGCTGCTGGGCCGTCATCGCGGCGGTCTTCTCGACCAGCTTCGATTCCTCGCGGATGTTCTCGACGATGCGGTCGAAGATCTTGGTCAGGTTGCCGCCGACGGAGCGCTGGATCACGATCGCCTTGATCATGTAGGAGAGCAGGCGGCTCTGCACGCGCTCCTCGACGCCCTCGAGCGCCTTCTCGATGCTGGTGCCGAGGTGGTAGTTCTTCAGGCACAGCCCGAACTCCTCCGAGATCGGGGGCAGGGCGTCGCGCGTGACCATCTCGATGCAGCCGATCAGGTCCATGCCCGACTTCAGGCCGTTCGACATCAGGATCATCGTGTCCATCAGCTGGGCCTCGCACTTCATGCCGCGCCGGAAGCGGATGTTGCGCAGGAGCCAGCCCGGCAGGACCAGGCCGCCGTAGATGCCGAGGCCGCCGAAGATCAGGAAGCCGAAGATGTTGAAGGTCAGCAGGCCGACCAGCAGGCCCGCGACGGCGGGGATGCCGACCAGGTAGTGGACCTTGATGACGATGAACTGCCTTTCGTACTCGTGCGCCCACTCCCTCGCCTTCTCCTTGTAGCGCTCGACGCCCTGCTGGATCTTCGCCTCGTTGAGGCTGCCGACCGCGAAGGCGCAGAAGAACATGCAGGCGATGCCGAGGAGCATGAACAGCAGGGCCGCCGCGCTCGCGCGCTGGTCCGCCTGGACCGGCGGCGCGTAGCCGCGAGGCGGGGCCTGCAGGACGTCGAAGGCCGAGTCGGTCAGGGCGCCGATCGCGATCACCGCGTGCCGGTAGCGCTGGGTGTTCCCGTTGATCAGCCCGTCCATCACGCTGTCCATCTGGTCGTTGATCAGCGTGAAGTTCGCGATCACGGCCCGCCCCCGGCCGCCCAGCGAGTTGCCGAGGCGCGCGCGGACGAGGCGGTCGAGCGACATCTGGAAGCGGATGCGGTTGTCTTCGTAGTCGCGCACGAGGGTGCCCGGCGGGATCAGCTGGCCGCCGTCGGACGGCGGGTAGCTCTTGCGGACCGTCTCGAAGAACTCGTAGAGGACCGAGGCCGGCGCCTGCCAGAGCTGAGCCTCGTTCAGGATGCCCTCGTCCGGGTCCTTCCAGACCGGCCGCTGGAGCATCGCC
The DNA here is from genome assembly GCA_028869495.1 of Elusimicrobiota bacterium. Lineage (GTDB taxonomy): Bacteria > Elusimicrobiota > Elusimicrobia > UBA1565 > UBA9628 > GWA2-66-18. The sequence goes on from JAGWRY010000320.1 coordinate 6,874, forward strand.
GGGAGGGTCTGGTCGATCCACTTCGGGACCTGCAGTCCGGGGTCGCGGTCGCTCTTGAAATAGTGATAGAAGATCTGGATCTTGGTCTCGGCGCCGTTCTCGCGGCCGCCGAGGAACTTGATCTCCTGGGGCGTGAACATCTGCTGGGCCGCGGCGGGAGCCGCGGCGGCGAGCAGGACGGCGAACAGGGCGGCGCGCATCAGTGCGTCCCCCCCTGCGACTCGGCGACGGCCTCGGCGTCTTCCGGGCACGGGATGCCCTGCTTGATCAGCTCGTCGATCGCGTTCGGCAGCCCCTTCTTCTTCTTCGTCCGCTCGCTCATGAAGACCGTCGTCGGGATCTCGAGGCCCTTCAGGCGGAACTCCTCGTAGAAGCGCGGCACGTAGTCGCACGCGGTGAAGTAGCCGTAGCTGTTGCCCTTCTCGTCGACGTGGGTCTGGATGAAGCGGAAGATGTTCTTGGTCAGGATGCGGGCGCCGTCGCGGCCGACGCACTCCGTGATCCACGTCGTGCGGCGCTTGCCGTCCGGAAAGCGCGTGATCTGCACGAACAGGTTGACCGCCGACGAGATCATCTCGATCAGCACGTTCATCGGCAGGTCGGTGCCGGCCATCAGGCACATCGCCGACAGGCGCGAGATCGCGTCGGACGGGGTGTTCGCGTGCAGGGTCGCCAGCGACCCCTCGTGCCCGGTGTTCATCGCCTGCAGCATGTCCAGCGACTCGCCGCCGCGGCACTCGCCGACGACGATCCGGTCGGGGCGCATGCGCAGGCAGTTCTTGATCAGGTCGCGGATCGTGATCTCGCCCTTGCCCTCGATGTTCGGCGGGCGCGACTCGAGGCGGATCCAGTGCTCGGCCAGCAGGCGCAGCTCGGCGGTGTCCTCGACGGTGATGATCCGCTCGCCGTCGGGGATGTAGTTCGACAGCATGTTCAGGAACGTCGTCTTTCCGGTGCCGGTGCCGCCGGAGATCAGGATGTTCTTCTTCGTGATCACCGACGCGCGCAGGAAGTCGATGATCGTCGGGACGGTCGAGCCGAAGGTGATCAGCTGATCGGCGGTGAAGGGCTTGGCCGAGAAGCGGCGGATCGTCAGCGTCGGACCGGACACGGCCAGCGGCGCGATGATCGCGTTCACGCGCGAGCCGTCCTTCAGGCGCGCGTCGACGAGCGGGACCGACTCGTCGATGCGGCGGCCGACGGGAGCCACGATGCGCTTGATCACCTGGACGACCTGCTCGTCGTTGCGGAAGCGCATCGGCAGGAGGACGAGCTGGCCCTTCTTCTCGATGTAGATCTTGTCGAACGAGTTGACCATGATCTCGTTGATGCCGGGATCGCGCAGAAGGGCCTGCAGGGGGCCGTAGCCGAGGATCTCGTCGACCAGCTCGGTCACGAACTGCTCGCGCTGGGAGCGGGACAGGGACAGGTTCTGCTCGCGCTGCAGGAGGTTCTCGATGATCTGGCCGACCTTCGCGCGGTTCTCGTCGTTCTGCTTCGGGTCCTCGGAGATCCGGATGCGCTCGGTCTCCATCGCCCCGACGACCAGCTTGTGCATCTTGCCCTTCAGCTCGTCCCAGAAGTCGGGGACCGGGCCGGTCGGCGCGGGCGCCGCGGCCAGCGCCGGCTTCGGCGTCTCCGACGGAGCCGTCTCCGTCGGGCGCCACAGGAGGTCGGCCGACGCGGCGAACTCGTCGGCCTGCAGGGCGCTCTCCCACTGCTTGACGGAGGGCTTCACCTCCATCGTGCGCCCGAGCAGGACGCGCAGGGCCTTGACCCAGTCGCTCTGCATCTGTTCGACGACGAGGATCTTCTGCGTGTTCGCGTACTCGGGGATCAGGTCCTCCCAAGGCATGTACGCGAGCACGCCCTTCTGGATCGTCTGGAAGAAGCGCGCGACCTCCTTCGGGGCCAGCGCGCCCGGCAGGTTCGCCTGGTTGATGACGATCTCGAACTTGTCGAGCGCGAAGTGGAGGGCCTTCAGCTCGTTGAACAGCGCGTAGGTCGCGGTGAAGTGCGAGCGCTGAGGCAGGCAGGTCCAATAGACGAGGTCGGCCAGGTCGAACGAGAAGACCTGCATCGGGAAGAAGGGGTCGACGTCGAGAAAGAGGTCGTAGCTCTCGGCCAGCGACCCGAGGACCTTGACGACGACGTTCGGAGAGAGGCGCAGGAACTCCTGCCGCGACGAGGCCAGCGGCAGGAGGCCGACGCCCCACTGCGAGATCGGGATGCGCCCCTTGAGCAGGCGTCCGAGGCCGCCCGTCGGGCTCTCGCCGACCAGCTGGCTCATGCTCGCCAGCGAAGGCGGGTTCTGGTAGCCGAGAGCGTAGCCGACGTCTTCGCGGCACAGGGGGTCCATGTGCACGATCACGACCTTGCGGTTCTGGCTGCCGGCCCAGGCGAGCGCGAGGTTCAGGCAGACCGTGCTCTTGCCGACGCCCTCCTTCGGCCCCGTGAAGACGACGACGCGGCCCGGCTCCTTGGCGGACGTCTGAACGGAGGTCTCGGAGCTCTCGGCCATGGGGTCTCGGTCTCGATTACTTCACGATCTCCAGCGTGATGAAGAGGAACAAGGACTCCTGCGTCTCCGTCACCGACGTCGTGGTGAACAGGAGGCCGATCAGCGGGATGCTGCCGAGGAACGGCACCTTGGTCTTCGACACGTTCTTCGTGCTCGACTTCAAGCCGCCGATCACGAGCGTGTCCCCGCTCTTGACCTCGACGGCGGTCTGAATCTGCCGGGTGACGACCGACGGCACGGCGGTCGTGCCGACCTGGACGGTCTTCGAGTAGTCGACGTTCGACACCTCGAGCTGCATCTCGGCCCGGATCGTGTCCTTCTTGTTCGGATTGATCACGGGGACGACGTTCAGGATCACGCCGAATTTCTTGAAGTCCGTCGTCACGGTGCCGTTGCCGTTGGCCGACGGGTACGGCTGTTCGCCGCCGACGACGAAGTTCGCCTGGGAGCCGGCCTGCACGATCACCTTCGGGTTCGACAGCAGTTGGGCCTTCCCCTCCGTCTCCAGCATCTTCAGCGACGTCGACAGCTGGGTCTGGCGCGCGAAGTCGCCGACCTTGATCAGCGCGCCGGTCGGGATCGACTTTTCGGCGAAGTTCACCCCCGCCTGAAACGGCGTCCACGCGAAGCCCATGTCCTTCTCCGAGGAACCCGAGATCTCGACGACGTCCGCGGAGACGGCGATCAGCGAGTCCGCCGGCTGCGCCGCGGCCTTGGCCGCGAGCGCCGCGAGCAGCGCCAGCGCCGTCCAGAGTTGTCGATTCATGGTGTCGAGCCTTCCCGGGTCCGAGCGTTCGTCGTCAAAAACGGATCATCGGAACAGCTTGCGGAAGCTGGCCATCTCCATCGGATGCATCTCGACGTCGCCCAGCCCGCGCAGAACGACCGTCGTGTTGCCGGTCTGCTCGGACAGGGCCAAGTACTGCGCCTCGTTCGGGTTCAGCGCGAGGGCGATCGAGGCCTTCTCCGCGAACGCCGAGGCCTTGTCCGCCGCCGCGCTCATCTTCTTGAACTGCGCCGCGTTCATGCCCTGGCCGAGGTTGGTCCCGACCGCGATGACCAGGACGTTCTGCAGGATCGTCGCCGTGACCTTCTCCTTGTGCCCGTCCGTCATCTGCGCCTCGAACGTGACGAGGACGTCGACGCGGTCTCCGGGCTTGATCAGCGCCTTCATCTCCGGATCGATCGGCAGCATCGCGCCGCGGTAGCCGGGCGGGATCTTCACGCTCAGGCCCGACTCCGGCGACAGCGACACGAGCGAGGACTGCGTGACCTGGTTGCCCTGCGGGATGCGCACGCGGGTGACGAGGTTCTCGATCTGCTTCATATCGGACGGCGTCTTGATCTCGAAGGCGTCCTGCTGCATGAACTTGCGCGGGATGTCCTCGGTCGTGACCATGTTCGAATGCAGGACCGTGCGCTCGGGGATGTCGGCCGCCGCGACCATGACCTTCGCGGTCTCGTAATCCCGGCTCAGCGCGCGCTCCTTGCTCGTCAGCACCATCAGATAGAAGATGGCCGCGAGCATCGCGAGCACCATCGGGATCAGAACGCCTTTCTTTTCCATGGTTGTCCTGGCCTGGATTCTCTTGCGTTATCTCTTCAGCGGCTGCTCGATCGGCATCCGCACCACCGCGTGAAGAGTGCGCTCGCCCGAGCCCCAGTGGTCGGCGAGGATGATGCTGCTGATCGGGAAAATGAGCTTGACCTGCTCCGTGCTCTCGCAGCGCAGGTCGTAGTTCTGCTGGCCGGCCTGCGGGTCCTCGATCGTCGGGAGAGCCTCGCAGTCCACGCTCGCGTTCTTCAAGATCCTCGTCATGATGTCGTTCAAATACCCGCCGTTGACCTGGGGCTGCCCGCTCGAGAACGGGGTCGTCATGCCGCCGATCCGCGCGACTTCGTACGTCGCATGATTGAGCACGATGACCTGGAACGACACATAGCCGATCTCCATGATGCTGAAAACGATCGTCAGGAACACCGGGAGAGTCAGCAGCATCTCCACGACGACCTGACCCGACTTCGCCGTCCGAACGGATCGCACGTCCTCTCCTGCCTAGACCGACGCGCCGCCCCGGCCCGCGCGGGCCGGGGCGGACGCCGACGTCACTGGCTGCCGCCCGAGCCCATCTGGCCGGCCGCGCCGGTGATCATGCTCTGAATCTGATTGAACAGAGTCGGCATGAACTTCTTCAGCGCGACTCCGGCCACGAGCACGACTCCGACCACGACCGTCAGCATCAGCAGATACTCGACGGTGTTCTGTCCGCGCCGGCGGGCCAGCTTCGCCCGCAGCCACGGCCCCGCCATGACCCCCACCTCGAACAGTTTCATTGTTCCTTAGCTCTCCTTCACCCGGGTTGACGTCAGTAATACGGCGTCAAGATCTTGGTGCCGGCGATGATGAAGAGGCGCCGCAGCTGCCCCTGCAGGAATCCGTACATCCCCGCGAAGACCGTGACCAAAGTCACGGTGGTCAGCAGATACTCGACCACGGTCTGCCCTCTCCTTCCTTTTAATATCCGGCGAAAAGATCGTGTCCGCATCAGGTCTGAGTGTAACAGCCGTCCCATACAGTGTCAAGGCGCGTTCGTTAAAAAAGCATTAAAACTTCAGCTTGAACGAAATCTGGTCCGCCGTCCCCAGGGCGCCGTAGGGCACGAAGGCGTAGTCCAGAGACATCCCGTAGCCGAACGCCTGAGAGGTGTAGACGCCGAAGCCGAAGGAGAGGCCGCTGGTCTGGTCGAGCTTCAGGTCCTTCAGCGTGTTGTCGAAGCTCTGCCCGTAGCTCTCCACGGTGCGGTAGCCGACCCGCATCGTCAGCTGGCCGAAGTCCAGGTACTCCTCGGGGAGCTGGAACTCGCCGCCGATCCCGAACTGGGCGCCGTTGTCCGAGGCCTTGCTCAGCTCGAGGGAGGTCGTCACGAAGTCGTTGAAGCGCAGGGCCGCCCCGCCGCGGGTGACCCGCGCGACGTTCGCCGTGCTCGCGCCCGCGTTCTGGACCGCGAAGCCCAGCGAGAGCATCCCGGTCGGCTTCAGGATCGCCCCGAAGTCCCCCGCCAGCGTGTTGTGCACGGAGCCGGCGATGTCCTCGTGGATGTCGCGGATCGAGACGCCGAGGAAGAGCTTCTCGTACCAGAACGAGCGGGCCAGACCGACCGTGCCGTAGCCGTCGCGGACCATCACGTCCGCGTTCTGCTGGGGCACGCCGTTGGCGTCGCGCACGTCGAAGCCGCTGTCGGTCATGTAGCCGAAGTTCGCGCCCCAGGCCGTGCGCCCGGACGGCTGCGCGTAGGCGAGGTAGACCGGCGAGTCCAGGCCCTGGACGTAGCGCAGATAGGAGAACGCGAACTCGCGCTGCTCGCTCTGCGCCAGGCCGGCCGGGTTCCAGGTCAGCGCGTCGGAGCCCTCGGAGAGCGCCACGTAGGCGCCGCCGAGGGCCATCGCGCGCGCCGAGCCTTGGCCGATCTTCAGGAACTGGCCGCCGCTCGTGCCGGCGTTCGTGTCGGTCGCCCCCGCGAACGTGGCGGCGAGCCCGAGGACGAGCAGGGCGGCGGCGGCGAATCGGATCACTTGACCAGAACCTTCTTGACCGTCTGGAGGACGTTGGCTCCGCCCTCCGTCTCCTCGACGCGGACCACCGCGTAGTAGAGACCCCGCGCGACGGCGCGGCCGGAATCGTTGGTCTTATGCCAGAGCCATTCGCCCGGCGCGCTGCACGGCGTGGACGCCGCGATGCTCGGGCTGTTGAAGCTGCCGGTGATGTTGCCGTAGTCGTGCGTCGTGACCAGATCGCCGGCCATGTTGTAGAGCTTCAGCAGGACGTGCGCCTGGTTGAACGGGTTATAGACGTGGAAGCAGGCCTGCGCGTCGTCCTGGCCGATCGGGTTCGGATAGGAGAACGTGTTCCCCTCGAAATCGGCCTGCGGGTTCAGCGACGCGTTGACCGCGACCGGGACGTCATCGATCAGGCGGTCCTCGGCCAGCTCCGCGGGATTGAGGACGTTCCCGGTGACGTCGTCGATCGCCGTCGGATCGGTCGAGCCGACGATCTTGAACTTGTAGTTCCCGTCCGGGACGAGGGCCAAGCGGTAGTCCCGCCCGTCCCAGATGTCCTGGATCGGGGTACGCGCGGGACGGATGCCGACGATGCGTCGGACCAGCGACTGGGAGTCGGGAGGCGTCGGATTGCCGACCGAGTCGAAGCTCGTGCCCGGCTTGTAGATCTTGATCGCGATCTTCATCGGCTCGGAGACCTGGTAGTCGATCGCGGCCCCGGCGCTGCCGCTGGTCAGAGGAGCCACCGCGAGGTCGTAGATGCGCAGCGGGTCGTAGGAGACCGTCAGCTGGGCCGTCGACGGCGACGTCAGGACCGACGCGACGTCGGTCGCGACCGCGCGCACCAGGTAGAAGCCGGAGGGCGGGAAGTTCCCCAGGTCGTCGCGCCCGTCCCAGACGTCGGTCTGCAGGATGCCGCTCTCGCGCACGGAGCCGGAGACGAGCGTGCGCACGACCTCGGGAGGGAGGTTCGTGTTGAGGATCTGGATCGTGACCGAGGACTGGCGCGACAGCGTGTAGCTGATCGTGTACGGGTCCAGCGTGATCGTGTTGCTCGAGTTGAACAGCTGAGGGACGTCCGGCGTCACGTTGAAGCTGTTGAAGATGATCGCGCCGCGGGCGACCGTGAGGTTCCCGAAGATGCGGTCGGTCGCGTAGGTCGCCGGGGTCGACGTCGACTGGGCCACCAGGGTGAACTCGTAGCTGCCGTCGGGCACGTACAGGCCGTTCGAGTCGCGCCCGTCCCAGAACTCCGAGATCTTCAAGCGCCCGGGGCGGAAGCCGCTGAAGGTCACGATCGGGGACACCTGCGTGCCGCTCGACGAGAGGACCTCGGGGCTCGTGCAGGCGCCCGGCGGGCTCTGCGTCGGGCACGGCGGCCACGTCGTGGTGCTGTTGACGACGGAGCCGGCCGGATAGATGTTCCAGGCGACGTACATCGGCTGGGAGAGCTGGTAGCTGAGGGTGACCTGGTCCGAGGCGCCGGCGAGCAGAGGCGTCTGCGCGATGTCCGTGATCCGGAAGAGGTCGACCGGGAACAGAGCCGTCGTCGTCGAGACTTTGCTCGGGAAGCTCGGGTCGTACGCCGTCAGCTGGACGAGGTAGGTGCCCGAGTCGACCGTCAGCCCGTTGTCGCCGGTCCCGTCGGACCACGTCTCGACGTTGTTGAACAGGCCCGGACGCGACTCGTTGTCGACCACCGTCTTGATCAGCTTGGTCCCGCTCGCGTCGTAGATCTTCAGCGAGACGGTCGCGTCGCGCGAGAGCTGGTAGCGGAAGGTGAACGGATTCAAGCCGGCGATCGCGGGGCTCGAGCCGATAACGGTCGAGACCGGCGTGACCTGGGTGATCCCGACCAGGCCGCGCAGGACGGAGATGAAGCCGACCTTCGCCACCGAGGTCCAGACGCGGTCGTCGCCCGGCACGTTGTCGTACTCGTAGCCCCTCTGCGACGGCAGGGACGCGTAGGCGACGAACACGTAGTCGCCGTCCGGGAGCATGTTGCCGCTCGAGTCCCGCCCGTCCCAGTACGTGATCACGGGCTGGCGGAAGGTCTGCTGCTGGGCGATCACGCGCAGGGGCGAGACCGGATTGGTCGCCGTCGTGCCGGTGCAGCCCGCCGAGCTGGCCGCGAAGTTTTTGGCGGCGGGGAAGCCCGCCGTCAGGGGGCCGTCGAGGCTCGTGTCGCTGACGTTGTTGAGGCCGTTGCAGAACTGGGTCCCCGGCGGATAGACGTCGACGTAGACGGTGGCCGGCTCGGTCAGCTGATACGAGAGGACGGCCAGGGACGTCGAGCCGCCGAGCAGGGGCTGGATCTGAATGTCGGTGATCTGGAGCGGGTCCAGCCCGATCTGGACGGTCGTCGGAGAGGAAAGGTCCCCGAGCTCCTGCCCCGCGACGACGCGCGTGTACTGGTCGGCCGAGTTCGCTTGGAAGACGGCCAGATAGTTGCCCGCCGGCATGATGTTGCCGTTGTCGTCGCGGCCGTCCCACGAGTCGCCGTTGAGGAGCGGCTTCGTGCTCGAGGTCGCGAGCGTCCCCTCCCCGGTGCGCGGCAGGCCGGGAACGACGTTGCGCACCGCGCCGTAGGGAGGGAGCGCGCTGTTGACCGAGATGTACATCGTCGCGTCGTGCGAGAGGCGGTACGTGAAGTTGTAGGGCTCGGCCGCGACCGGGGTGATCGAGCCGACCAGCGTCGGCGTCGAATTGATGACGTGGACGTCGGTGACGTTGACGGTGATCGGCTGCTGGGACACGCTGTTTCCCTGCGCGTCGAGGGTCGCCCCGGACGGATAGGCGCGGACCGAGGTCAGCGTGATGTTGCCGCTCGTGCCGACCTGGTTGGTCTCCACCGTCGCGCGGAAGCCGTACTGGCCGTCGATCTTGCCGTACTGTCCCTGGATCGGCTGGGCGGCGTCCCAGATCACGCAGTACGCCTCGGTGTTGTTCGGGACGTAGCCGGTCTCGGCCGAGGTCGTCAGCGTGACGTAGCCGGGATTGTCGATGAAGAAGGTGCGCAGGGGAGGCGTCGAAGACGGATCCAGGGGGTTCGCGCCGTCGACGTAGCGGAAGACCTCGAACTCGAGCTTGTCGACCTGGATGCTCTCCGGCGAGGTGGCCGACGTCAGGCCGCTGTCCGTGATGATCACCTGCGCGCACAGGAAGACGGAGTCGTTGCAGACGTTCAGTCCGACCGTTCCGGGGGTCTGCGGGTTGGAGTTGGTCAGGGCCGCCGCCGAGCCGTTCGTGATGTTGCAGCGGTCGATCGCCGCGGTCGAGAACTGGATCTCGGGGTCGTTCGAGATGACTCCTTGGTTCGGGTCGTTCCCGATCGGGCACGTGTAGCGCAGCGGGATGCCGCCGGACGAGCACGCGCCGGTGCCCTGGTTGTTGACGCTCGCGACGAAGGCCGTGTTGATCGCGATCTGCGTGGACTGCGCGCGCGCGGGGGCGGGGAGCAGGGCGGCGGCGAAAAGGGCGAAGGCCGCGGCGGCGGCCGCGGCGGAGGCGCGCGTCGGACGGCGTCGATGTCGGATCATGTTGCGGTGTCGGACGGCGCGACTGAAGGAATTATAGTTCACGACGATGTCGGACGGGTTAACAGATTATTAAAAGTGGGCAAAGGGGACGAGGCTGCGCATCTTGTAAAGCGCGATCTCCGGCCGCGAGCGCTCGCCCGACGGCGAGTACAGGACGAAGAGGCTGCGCCGGCGGGCCGTCCCGGCGGCCGCGAAGCCGATCACGCCCGGGCCCGGGGACGGCTCCGAGGCGACGCGGGCCAGGGCGCCGTCCCGCAGAACGTAGACCAGCATGCGCCCGCTCTTCGCGTCGTGGATCCACAGGCGCCCGCCGACCCACGCCATCGCGTTCGGGACGACGCCGCGCTCGAGCGCGTAGGACTGCTCCGGCGCGTCGCCGGCGCCGTGGCGCGTCAGCGCGCGGTCGACCGCGTCGTAAGACCAGACGTCGTCTCCGTCGAAGGCGAGCGCGGTCGGCGCCGGTCCCGGGCTGGGACGCGACGAGAGGACGCGGGCGGGATCGGACGCGGCCCCGCGCAGCAGGCGGCCCTGCGCGGCGTCCAGCGTCCAGACGGAGCCGGCGCCGACGGCGATCGCGGTCGGGCGATAGGGGCCGCCCGCGGCCGGGAGGGCCCGCAGCAGGATCTTGCGGGGATCTCCCGGGTCGGTCGCGGCGAGCCCTCCGGTCCAATCGGTCACCCAGAGCCTGCCGTCGCCGTAGGCGAGGGCCGTCGGGTTCTCGCTCGGCGCCGGCGCCGCCGACACGAGCGAGTAGCGCCACGCCGACGCCGCGCGCCACGCGGGGACGACCAGGGCCGCGGCGGCCAGGACGGCGGCCGCGCCGGCCGCCCAGCGCCGC
>JAGWRY010000321.1 GCA_028869495.1 Elusimicrobiota bacterium
GCGCGGGCGCGCGCTGGGCGGGCGCCGGGGACGCGGCGCGGGCCGCGAGGGCGCAGGCGGCGAGGGCGGCCGCGAGAGCGGCGGCCGGAAGGAGGCGATTCACGACGGGGATTAAATCAAATCCGGGCGGCTCCGCGCCGCTTGACAACGCGGCTCCGGCGGGGCATCCTTAAGATGATGTCCCTCTTCGGCGACCGTCGCGCGCCGTCCGAGCGCCTGGCGCGCCAAGCGGCGCGCTGGCGCACCGAGCGCCAGCTGCGCCTGCTCGCGCACCTGCCGACGGCGGGCGGCGAGCGCGCGAGCTTCGCGGTGCTCGGCGACGTCGAGCCGTCGCGCTTCTGGATCTACCGCAAGCTCTTCAACGAGGAGGGCGTCTTCGTCCGCCAGCTGGAGGCGATCCAAGGGCACCGGGTCAACTTCGTCGTCCAGCTCGGCGACATGGTCTCGAAGGGCGAGCACCGCCGCTACGAGGCCTTCTACCGCGAGCTCAAGGGCGCGTGGCGCGGCGGCCGGCCGTACCTGACGGTGATCGGCAACCACGACCGCTCGCGCCCGAACGGCAAGTCGCACTCGTCGATGTACCGCTCGCTGTTCGGCCGCTCGAACTACTTCTTCGACCACGCGCGCACGCGCTTCGTCGTGCTGGACTCCAGCGCCAAGCGCGTGACCCCGGCCCAGCTGCGCTGGCTGGACATGGTGCTGACGACGCCGCTGCGCAAGGTCGTCTTCACGCACATGCCTCCCGTGCACCTGGGCCTGTGGGGAGGCGTCGGGCGCCTGCACGCCCTCGGCGGCTTCGTCGGCGGGGCGCGCGAGTTCTCGCGCGTCGTCTCGGCCAACGGCGTCAGCCGCGTTTACATGGGCCACGTCCACGCCTTCGGGGTCCAGGACCACGAGGGCGTGCGCTACGTGCTGACCGGCGGCGGCGGCTCGGCGCTGTTCCCGTCGGGCACCGCCGACCGCTTCCACCACTTCCTGACCGTCGACGTCGGTCCCGACGGCCTGCGCGAGCGCGTGCACGCCCTGGACGGCCGCGTCTTCGAGATCCCGTCGGCGCCGATCCTGCTGCCGACCCACGAGCACCCGCACCCGTGGCGCGACCTCGCGCGGCGCTACGGCCGCAGGCTCGCGCGGGCGCTCGGCGCCTAGCGCAGGGAGAGCCGCGGTCCGCGCCGGACCCAGCCCGCGGCCCGCCGCGCGGCGGCCGGCTCGTCGAGCAGGACGTCGCTGTCGAGGTCCACGAAGCGGAATCCTCCGAGGCCGAGCGCCAAGTGCACGGAGGCGGCCAGGCCGCGCGCGGTCTCGGCCATGCAGCCGATCATCAGCGGGACCTTCGCGGCGCGGGCGAGCGCGGCGATCTCGACGGCGCCGAACAGGCCGGATTTCGCGAGCTTGATGTTGATCGCGGTCGCCGCGCGCGACTCCAGGACGCGCGCGGCCTGCGCGGGCGTCGCGACGGACTCGTCGGCGGCGACGGGGACGCCCGCGCGGGCGCAGACGTAGGCCAGGCCGGCGAGGTCGTCCTTCGGGGTCGGCTGCTCGAGCAGGTCCACGCGCGCGCCCTCGCGGCGGACGGCGTCGAGCAGGCGCAGGGCGCCGCGGGGCGTGAGGCCCTGGTTGCCGTCGAGGATCAGCCGCGCGCGGGGCGCGCCGCGGCGCGCGGCGCGCACGCGGGCGAGGTCGTCGCGGAAGAGCCCGCCGACCTTGATCTTCAGCGTCTTGAAGCCGTCGCGCGCGGCCTCCGCGGCGGCCTCTTCGGTCAGGGCCGGGTCGTTCCAAGCCGACAGCGTCAGCCCCCCCGTCAGCGACTCTTCCGCGGCGCCGAACCAGGCGGCCGGGGTCGTCCCGGCCTCGGCGGCGAGGGCCGCGACCAGCGCGCACTCGAAGGCGGCGCAGGCCGGCGGCAGGTCCGGGGCGGCCTTCCAGGCCGCGGCGGCCA
>JAGWRY010000322.1 GCA_028869495.1 Elusimicrobiota bacterium
GACCGCGGCGAGTTCGACCGCGCGCTGGCCCTGCTGAAGGGCCTGGAGACCCCGGAGGCCCGCAAGCTGCGCCTCGAGACGCGCCGCGAGAAGGACCGCCTCTCCGGCGACGCCGCCGACTCGCTGGCCGCCCTGCGCGAGCTGATCCGCTCCTTCCCGGACGACGCCGAGTACTCGGACTGGGTCGAGGAGCTCGCCGAGCGCGACAAGGAGTCCGCGCGCCCGCTCGAGCCGTCCCTGCGCCGCTCGGTCGAGCGCTGGGGCTCGGACCCCGGCCTCGGCGCGGCCGGCTACGATCCGGGCGACCTCCTCTACAACCTCGCCTCGTTCCTGGACGACATCGGCGAGACCAAGGCCGCCAAGGAGGTCTGGAGCCGGGTCGCCGACGCGTACGCCGCGCAGGCCGCGAAATCCCCCCTCGCCGTCCCGCGCGCGGCCAACTTCGGGCGCGCCGAGGCGCTGATGAAGGCCGGGCGCTCGGCCGAGGCGGAGGCCCTCTACAGGAAGCTTCTCGCCGCCTACCCGGACGAGTTCACGTTCAACTACGACTACGCGTGGGTCCTGCTCGACCGCGGCGAGGCCGCGCGGGCCTACCCGTACGCGGTCAAGGCCGCCGAGTCCGGCTACGGCGACAACTGGCTGCGCGCGGTGCGCCTGAAGGCGGAGATCGAGCTCAAGCTCGGCCGCGCGTCCGACGCCGCGCGCACGATCGACTCGGCCCTCGCCGAGACGGTCCCCCCGAAGACGACCGAGGTCCGCACGGACCGCTACCTGGAGGAGCTCCGCGCGCTGAGGCGGAAGGTCGCCGACGCCGCGAAGGGCTAGCCGCGAGCCCGGGTCACGGCATCGGCGGCAGGCGCTCCCAGCCGAAGCGGCGCGTCAGATAGTCGTCGCGCCGGCCGTGCGGGTAGACCCGCTCGGCGCTCGCCGCCGCGCCGCCGCCGCCCCACACGCCCTTCGGGCCCGGGTGCAGGACCGGCGCGTCGCCGGAAGGCTCGGCCGGCTTCTCCTTGAAGGACGGGTCGCGCGCGAGCGCCATCGCGCGCAGGGCCGCCGCGCCCATCACCGGGTGCTCCTTGTCCGTCAGCATCCGCTGGAGCCGCGACGGCTCGGGCGCCCCGTCGGGGCCGAGGGTCGGCCGCGCGTACGACGCGAACAGCCCCGAGCGCACGACGATACGCGCCCAGGCCTCGGGCGCGGCGAAGTAGGCCTGCTCGTGGCGGTAGTGCAGCTGGCTGTAGCCCGGCGGCACGCTCATCAGGCGCTCGAGCTCCGGCAGGTCCTCGGGACGGCCCGCCTTCTCGAGGGCGAGCACGTAGGCCAGCATCACGGCCCAGGTCTCGTCGTCCTGCGCGACGCCGCGTTCGTCGAGGTACTTCTTGATCCCCGCCGAGACGCCCTGCGTCAGCCCCGCGCGCGCGGCCAGCGTCGCCCAGGTCTCGGCGGCCGCGTAGCGCACGCCGCGGTCGGACGCGCCGCGCTTGCCCTGCAGGATCTTGCGGAGCAGGGTGAAGTTCTTCTCGGAGGGCTCGCCGTCGGCGGCGAGCGTCTTCAGGATCGCCGTCTGGCGCGGCCCGCCGGCCTTGTTCCAAGCCGCGTCGTCGCCGAACTCGGCCAGCAGGACGCTCGACTTGCCCATGCGGCGGTAGAGGTCGGCCAGCCCCTCGCCGTCGCTCTTGGCGTCCGCCTCGTCGGCCGGGTAGCCGAGGAAGCCGAGCGCCCGGTGCAGGGACTCCTGAATCAGCGCGTTGCCGTGCCCGATCTGCGCGACGCGGATCGCCGACTCGCGGGCGAACGCCAGCCCCCCAGCGCGGTAGACGCGGGACAGCGCCTCGACGAAGGCCGCGCGGACCGGCGCGTACGCGTCGCCGGACAGCGAGCCGGCCTTCAGCAGGACGCCCTCGAGGAGCTCGGCGTCCTCGGGCTGAGCGAAGCGCTGGAGGACGAGAGCCTGCGTCATCGCCAGCGCCCACTCGTGCGACAGGCCGACCGTCGCGCCGTCCGCGTTCCAGCCCTTCTCGCGGATCAGCGCGCGCGCCGCGTCCGCGTCGGCCGGTCCGGCCAGCCGCGCGTACGACTCGGCGGCCGCGATGCGGATCGAGTGGCCGTCCTGATCGCCGGGCGCCAGCCGCGACTGGTCGATGAAGCGCGCCAGCAGCGCCATCACCTTGCCCATCTCGCCGCGCTGGTGCGGCGTCGCCTCGGCCGGCGTCTCGGCCTCCGCCGCCGACGCGGGCGGCGCGGTCTTGCGGATCTCGAGCCAGAGGTCCGAGCCCTGCCCGCCGCGGGCGGAGGCGCCCGACGCCCAGCCGACGCGGGCGCCGGGAATCGCGGCCAGGCGCCGGTGCAGGTCGAGCAGATTGTGGTTGCGCACGATCGCGCTGGTCGGCGCGAGGCCGTCGGCCGCGCGCTGGGCCGCCTCATAGCTCTCGGGCGGCGTGCCCGAGAAGTGCGCGGCCAGATAGGCCTGATCGGCCTCGGAGAGCTCCGCCGGGGAGTGGACGAGGACCTTCAGGCTCGACGCCCCGACCGAGTCGACGAGCTCGACCGGCGTCCCGGCGCCGGCCTTCTCCGCGCGCTCCTTCTGGTACGCGACGGCCTGCTTGAGCCAGCCCTCGCCGGGCCGTCCCGCGGGGACCGACAGCGCGTCGAGGACGTCCTGCGGCCAGCCGGCCGCCTGCGCGGACGCGACGACGTCCCTGATCGCCGCGCGCGCCGCCGGATCGGCTCCGCGCGGGCGGTTGTGCTCGGCGCGCGCGACGCGCGCGCCGGCCGGCATCGCCAGCGCCGTTCCCGGCGCGTAGAACGCCGGGGCGCCGGCCGCGGCCGACGCCGCGGCGTCCGCCTTCGGGGCGGACGGGCGCGCCGCGCGCAGGGCCTTGTCGAAGAGGGCCTCGGACGGCTCCTCGGCCTCCTCGCCGGCGGCCAGGCGCTCGATCAGCGTGAAGACTTCGGCCGCGACCGAGGCCGCCGCGTCCTTGATCGAGGCCCGCTCGACCGCGCTCTCGGGCTTCTTCTCGGCCGAGAACTCGACCCGGCCGTCCTTCATCGTGACCCGGATCAGGCCGCCTCGGACCTCTTTGCGTCCGGCCGCGGTCTCCGACAGGATCCACTGGGCCAGCGGGTCGACGATGTTCTTCTCGATCGCCCCGGTCATCGGGCGCGCGCCGTAGAGCGGCGAGTAGCCCTCCTCCGACAGGAAGCGGATCACCGAGTCGTCGACGACGAGGTCCGTGTCGTGGCGGTCGGCGAGCAGGTCCTGGAACTCGCGCACCTGCAGGCGCGCGATCTTCTCCATGTCCTGCTGGCGCAGGCGGTTGACGCGGATCCACTTGACCTTCTTCGTCTCGTCCTTCGACGGCTTGCCGTCGGCGCCGAGCGGCGTCGGTCCGTCGTCCAGGCGGTTCAGGAACTCCGGCCGGAAGCGGCCGTGGATCGCCTCGGCGACCTGCTGGTCGATGTCGGCGTCCCACTCGCGCTCGACCTCGATCGCCTTCGTCACGTCGCCGGCGTCGCGCGCGGCCTTCAGGCGCCGCGCGAACGTCTCGCCGTCGACCGCGGCCATGCCCGCGTTCGACGTCATCAGGATCACGGTGTTCTTGAAGTCCACGGTGCGCCCCTCGCCGTCGGTCAGGCGCCCGTCGTCGAGGATCTGCAGCAGGAGGTCGAAGACCTTCGGGTGCGCCTTCTCGACCTCGTCGAAGAGGATGACGGAATAGGGCTTCTTGCGCACGGCCTCGGTCAGCTGGCCGCCCTCGCCGTAGCCGACGTAGGACGGCGGCGCGCCCGTCAGGCGCATCGCCGAGTGCTCCTCCATGAACTCCGACATGTCGAAGCGGACCATCGCCTCGGGGTCGTTGAACAGGAAGCGCGCGAGCTCCTTGGCCAGGTAGGTCTTGCCGACGCCGGTCGGCCCGACCAGCAGGAACTTGCCCATCGGACGGTTCGGATTCGACAGGCCGGCCTTGTTGCGGCGGATCGCGTCCGCGATCGCGCGGATCGCCGACTCCTGGTTGACGACGCGCTCGCCGACGGTCCGCTCCATCTTCACGTAGCGCGCCGCGTCGTCCTCGGCCAGGTTCAGCTGGCCCGACGCGATGCCGGTCTTCTGCGCGATCACGCGCTTGACGACGTCGGTCGTCAGGCGCCCCTTCCCCTCCGGGATCGCCTCGCGCTCCGAGTAGAGCGCGTCGGCCTTCGCGATCAGCTCGGCGACGCGGTTGTACGCCTCGACCGGCAGGGCCAAGGTCGACGGCAGGCCCTTGTCGAGCAGGGTCTGGCGGGCTTCGTTGACGGCGACGACGAGCTCCCCCCACGTCTCGCGGATGTCGAGCGTGATCGCCGCGCGCAGGTTGTCCGGGCGCGAGAGCTCCGCGCCGTCCTGGACGGCCTTGATCGCCTTGTCCGGGTTGAAGTTCGTCTTGTCGAACTGGTCGGTCAGCTTCGCCGCGGCGACCAGGGCCTCGTCCGGGATGATCGCGTCGTGGATCTTCTGCAGCCAGGCCTTCATCGCGCGCAGGATGCGCGTCGTCTGCGGGACGGTCGGCTCCTCGATCTCGATCTTTTCGAGGCGGCGCCGGAACGCGTCGTCGGACTCGATGAACTTCTTGTACTCGGCGTCGGTCGTCGTCGCGATCACCGAGATCCGCCCGTCGCGCAGCGGGCCCTTCAGCACGTTCGCGATCTTCTGGCCCGAGGGATCCAGGAAGAACTTCTGGATCTCGTCCATCAGGACGAGGACTTCGTTGCCGCGCCCCGGGTTCGGGTCGTTGAAGCGCGGCAGGAGGTCGAGCACCGCGTTCAGGATCTTGACCGGGTCGTCGGACGACAGGATCTTGTTGATGTCGAGCTCGACCAGCCAGCGCCCCTTCAGGCGCCGGAACTGCAGGAAGGCGTCCGCGTCGTTGGCCGACGCGTGGTCGGCGTCCTCGATCATCTCGGCCAGGCCCTCGGCGACCGCGGTCTTGCCGGTGCCGGCCCCGCCGACGAGGATCACGCTGTTGCGCATCCCGCGCGGGGAGGTCACGATCGGCAGGATCCGCTTGACCTCCTCGGTCCGGGCGACGACCGGCGGGCGCGGCTCGTCCGGGCCCTTGGCGACCGGCTTTAGGAACTCGGCCAGCAGCTGGACCTGCTTGTCGGTGAGCGTCGTGCCGTCGGCGAGCTTGCGGTTCTGCAGGAAGCTCAGCCACTCGGCCGCGGCGTCGCGGCGCGGCTTGTGGGCGGCCGCCAGGGCTTGCGCCTCCTCGGCGGCCTTGCGCGCGGCGGCGCGCTCGCGGGCGGCCGGCGAAGGCTGGAGCGGCTCCTCCCCCGGCTGCTCCTTGAACGGCTTGATCTCGGCGGCGGTCGAGCCCTCGTCGAGGGTCTCGTCGGCCAGCATCTGCCGCGTCGCGGCGGCGTCGGCGCCGGCCGGGACCTCGAGGAGGGCCAGCCCCGCCTTGCCGCGGTACTGCGGATAGACGAGGCGCAGGCGGCGGGCCTGGGCGTACTCCTTCATCATCCCCTCGGTGGCGCCGTCTTTGAACTGGACGAGGACGGCCTGGGACGGGTCGTAGTCCGCGGCCTCCGGGTAGGGCATGATCGCGCGGTTCTCGAGCCGGGCCGCGACGTTCGGGTGGACCTCGACGGCCGCGACGTCCGCGTCCCCGGCCAGGGCCCTCGCGGCCTCGGCGGCCTTCTCGGCGCCGGCGGCGTGGAGGACGTAGAAGTCGCCGTAGCGGTAGAGGCGCTCCTCGCCGCGCGCGGCGAGAGTCTTCTCGATCTGCTCCCGCGTCGCCTCGGGGGCGAAGCGGACCATCACCGCGCCGACGCTCCAGTGCTCCTTGCCGTGCGACGCGATCTTCCCGGGCAGGGAGACCGCGAGCAGGCGGTCGCGCACGGACGGCGGCAGCGAGAGGCTCGCGACGCCCTTGTACTGCGCGATCGCCTCGGCCGCCTCGGCGACGTCGGACTCGTCCCAGCGCATGGTCAGAGCGACGGAGCCGTCCTCGCGCACGCCGCTCGAGCGCAGGACGGGGCTCATGCCCTCGATCTCCGCCAGCAGGCGCGCGCGCTCCGCCTCGGGCAGGCCCGCGGCGAAGGTCAGGCGCGCCTCGCGCTCGCCGAGCTCCGCGTCCGCGCCGATCTTCGCGCGCCAGTCGCCGTCCTCGCGGGCCAGCGCGCGGGCCTCGAGCTCGGCGGCGGGCGCGGGCGCCGCGTC